>JAJYKH010000401.1 GCA_021788685.1 Deltaproteobacteria bacterium
GATCCCTGCTTTTTTCCGTGCCGGCCGTCCCGCGATGGCCGGCACGGTCCTCGTCCTTCTTCTCGGTGCTTTATCCGGCTGCAGCCCCTCCGTGCAGCGGCTTTGGCCCCCGGCCGATCCGAGGCCAACGGTCCGGATCGATGTCCCGTTCATTCCGCAGGAGGCCCACCAGTGCGGCCCCGCCGCCTTGGGCATGGCCCTGGCCTGGAGCGGCATGGCCGTCGAGCCCCGGGTGCTGGCCGGGGAGGTCTATTCCCCGGAGCGCAAGGGGAGCCTGCAGGCGGCCATGGTGGCCGGAGCCCGGCGCCATGGAAGGGTCGCCTACCCGGTAGCCGCCGCCGACGACTTGCTGGCCGAAGTCGCCGCCGGCCACCCGGTCATCGTTCTGCTGAACCTGGGCCTGTCCTGGTTTCCCCAATGGCACTATGCTGTGGTGGTGGGGTATGACCGGCAGGAGGAGGAGATCATTCTTCACTCCGGGAAAACCGCCTTCGAAAGGCTTTCCTTCCGGACCTTCGGGCATCTCTGGTCCCGCAGCCGGGACTGGGGCCTGCTGGTCCTGCCCCCTTCCCGGCTGCCCGCCCAGGCCCGGGAGCCCGAGTGGCTCGCGGCGGTGGCCGGGCTGGAACAGGCCGGCCAGGCCGGGGCCGCCCTCACCGCCTACGAGGCCGGTCTGAAAAAGTGGCCGGAGAGCTTCGGCCTGTGGATGGGGCTCGGCAACAGCCGCTACACTGCCGGCGACCTGCCCGGGGCGGCAGCGGCCTTTCGGAAGGCGGCCTCCCTCGCGCCGGAATCCGGCATGGCCTTCAACAATCTCGCCCACGTGCTGCATCGGCTGGGGCAGCGGCAAGAGGCATTAGCGGCAGCGCGCAAGGCGGTGGCCGCTGGCGGGCCGCTGCTCGAAACCTTCCGCCAGACGCTCTCCGAGATAGAACAGGGGCCTTAGAAACGGAAGCGCTCACCGGCACAGAATCGGCTTGTCAGCGGCCTGTCGCGTAACCAGTACAGCCTCACAGCCGCCTTTGCGCATCTCCGGCGCCTGGAGTGTCCTCCCTCAGGGGGATTCCGCCTCTCCTTGCCGAAAATATTGGCATTTCCCCTTCCCTGGCATATCATGGCCTCATCCGGCAGAGACTGGCTGGCGCCAGGCAGAGCAATCCTACGCAAAGGAGGGAAGGATGAAACGGATCGCATTCCTTGTGGCGATGGCGGTGGCCCTGGGCAGCGGCAGCGCGGTGGCTGCGGGCTTCACCGTGAAAAGCGACGAGCTCGGGGGGCAGTTGACGGCCGACCAGGTCTATTCCGGATTCGGCTGCACCGGCAGGAACATCTCCCCCTCCCTCGCCTGGGCCGACCCGCCCGCACAAACCAAGAGCTTCGCGGTGACGGTCTACGACCCGGACGCCCCCACCGGCACCGGCTGGTGGCACTGGCTGGTCTTCAACATCCCCGCCGGGGTCCACCGCCTGCCGGCCAATGCCGGCAACCCGCAGGCGAAGCTTCTCCCCGCCGGCAGCGTCCAGAGCGTCACCAGCTACGGGAAGCCGGGCTACGGCGGCGCCTGCCCACCCGTCGGCGACAAGCCCCACCGGTACGTCTTCACGGTCTACGCGCTGGACACGGAAAAGCTGGACCTCGGCCCCGACGCCACCCCGGCCCTGGTGGGCTTTCAGTTGAACCAGCACGCCCTCGCCAAGGCCTCCCTCATTTCCTACTACGGCAGATAGGCGCGACAGGCGAAGACCGAGCGGGGGATCCTGGTCTGCGAGCCCAAGGAGGGGCACGGAAGAGGGACGGCCAACCGGCGGTAGGGCTCAGGAGGGTTTGGCGAAACGAAGGGCGAGGGATCACTTGCCCTTCGCCATCATCTCCAGAAACTCCCTCGGGGAGACGATCCTGATCTCCATGTAGCTCCCGATGGACCGGAGGTGGTTATCGCCGGAGATGATGCAGGGGCTTTTCAAGGCCACGGCGCATTCGATGAATTTGTTGTCGTCAGGGTCGTCGGCGACGATCTGCAGGGCCGGTGGTTGGGCGGCAAAGAGGCAATGAAAGCCTCGGGCAAAGAGGGCGAGCAGCTCTTCAAGCTCCCGCGCGTCCTGCAAACCGAGGCGTTGGAGAACGGCGACATACTCCTCGACAATGGGACGGGACAGGCAGAGGGTGATTTCCCCATTTTTCCACAGGTCGATGATCTTTCGCGGATTGCCGCCGAAGAAGGAGGAGACAAAGACGTTGGTGTCGATGACGGCCCGGATCACTTCTTCGCCCTGGCCTCCCGGATCGCCCGCGCAATGTCCTCCGGGTTCACGCCCTTGGCCTTCAGCCTGCCCCCGGCGCGGCGCCAGAGGTCATCGATGTAGGCGGAGATATCCCGGTCCTTGACATAGCCTTCCAAGAGCTCCCTGACGACGATGCTGGCGTTCTTCCCTTCCGCCTTGGCGAGCTTGTTCACCTTTTCCTTCAGCTCATCATCGAGGCGAATGATCATTTGGGTGGTCATGGGCTGTCTCCAATTTTTCTATCTTGTATATACAATATAGAAAAATTGGGAGAAGACTCAACCACAAAAATGCTCACCGGAGATGACCTTCTCCCGTTTCCCAGCAGCAGCACTGCTGTTCCGGAGCAGGAGGAGGCCCCCCCCATTGCTCATGGAGGCATTTGATTGGTGGGCTGTGCCCATCCTGCTGACCACCGCTGCGGGAGGTCCTTCGCGGCGAGGCAGTGTAGGACGCGCTCGTAGGGACGAAAGCTTTTTTGTCCATACAGATTTTAAT
>JAJYKH010000402.1 GCA_021788685.1 Deltaproteobacteria bacterium
GGACCGGCTCGCCCTCTGGCTGACCGGGGAGATGCCCGCCCACGAGCGGGTCCTCACCACCGCCTCCCTGCTCTGGGCCGAAACCCGGGCCGCCCAGGTCACCGCCATGGTGCGGGCGGTGCGGGAATCGCTGGCGGCAGCCGGCCGGCCGGTCGCCCTGTCGGCCGCCGTGTTCCCCGACCCCGGCGCCGCCTACCTCGACAAGGGCCAGGACTGGCGCACCTGGGCCGCGGCCGGGCTGGTGGACGCTCTCTATCCCATGGCCTATTTCGGCGGGCCGGAGCGGGTCGAGGCCGCCCTCCGGGAGGTCCGGGGCGTAAAGACGGACAGGGTCAAGCTGTGGGCCGGACTGGGGGCCTACATCAAGGAGCCGGCGACGATCAAAACGGAAGCGGCGGCCGCCCGGCGGCTCGGTTTCGACGGCATCTGCCTGTTCGACCTGGGGAGCCTGCGCGGGAAGGCCGGCGGCTGCCGGCCCTACGTGGAGGCCGCGGCCGGCCGCGAGCCCCTTTTCCTGCCGGAGGCTCCGGCCGGCCTGGTGGCGCCGGCCCTCGACCCCTTCGCCGCCCCTAATGGGGGAGAAACCCTGAAGGCCATTGTTGCCAAGGCCCTCGGCGGCACGCTGCCGCCCGTTCCGGACCTCGACCGGCTTCTGGCCGCCCGCTGGCGGGAATTCGCCGCCGCCCGGCCCCTTCTCCGGCAGACCGCGGCCGAGATCGCCTCCGGGCCGCAGACCGCCCCCGGGTGGGTCGAGCTGCGGGGCCTCTTCCGGTATGTCGATCCCCAGGACGGCCCCGAAAAGAAACGGGAGCAGCTGGCCGCCGCCCTCCGGGGCCGGGAACGGCTGCTGGCGGGCGATAATTTCGCCACGGTGGCGGCCGAGCTTTCCCAGGGCGGCTCCAGGAAAATGGGAGGCGTGCTCCCCCGCCGCTGGCTCGCCGCTGATCCGGCCGACCGGCTCCTCGCCACCCTCGCCCCCGGCGGGATCAGCCCGATCATCGAGGTGGAGGACGGCTTCTGGTGCTACCAGGTCACCGCCAAGGGGGAACCGGCGACCATGGCCTTTGCCGATCTCCCCTGGCCCGCCCGCCGCATCCTCTTCCGGGAGCGCTTGGTCCGCGCCCTGGGCGAATAGCGGCAGGGCCGGCTCGGTCCCGCCTTCCCGTGCTCCTTCTGCCCCTCACCTTCAGGACGGTTTCGATCTCCCTGGCCCGCCGGCCGGCTGACGGCGGTTTCGCGCGGCGGCCCGGCGCGACTTGACCCTGGCCGATTCGCGTTTACAATAAGGGGAGGCATTTCGACACGTTGTAACCAAATCACCCCATCACGGAGGAACCATGAGCACGACCGAGCAGAACCTGAAGGAGGCCTTTGCCGGCGAATCCCAGGCGAACCGCCGCTATCTGGCCTTTGCCAAAAAGGCCGAGCAGGAGGGCTACACCCAGGTGGCCAAGCTCTTCCGGGCCGCGGCCGAGGCGGAGACCATCCATGCCCTGGCCCATCTCAGGACCATGAAGGGGGTGGGCTCCACCGCCGAGAATCTGAAAGCGGCCATCGCCGGCGAGACCTTCGAGTTCACGAAGATGTACCCGGCCATGATCGAGGCGGCCCGGGCGGAGGGCCACCAGCTGGCCGAGCGCTTCTTCACCTGGGCCAACGAGGTGGAGAAGGTGCACGCCGAGCTCTACCAAAAGGCTTTGGCGACCCTGGAAAGCCCGGAGGCGGCCGACTACCACGTCTGCACCGCCTGCGGCCACACCGTGGCCGGGGAGCCCCCCGACACCTGCCCGGTGTGCGGGGCCAAGAAGAGCGCCTACCGCAAGGTGGATTGAGACGGGTTCGGATCAGACGCCCCTGGACAGGAAGGCAGGGCCAGCTTCCGGCCCTGCCCGCCGATGCGCACGAAGGTGACGTGGGTGGTGAAAATGGGCTCGCCGCCGCCGGCCTCGGCATTCCCCTGCCGGACGCTCTTGCGGAGCTCCACCCGGTCCATGGCGATGGTCACGAACTGGCAGCCGGGATCTTCCATGCTCGCCGCGATCCAGGCGTATTCGTCCACCCACTTGAGCAGATTGCCGCCGAAGAGGAAACCGTACTGGTTGAGGTGCCCGGGCAGGACGAGCTTGTGATTTTCCATGGGCCGCTCCTGATGAGAGGGGATCTCCACGACTTGTACCGCCCCGGCCGGCAAAACGCAATCCAGCCGTGTCCAAAACGGGCTTGCTCCCCGGCGCTTTTCCATTTATGAGAAGAGGATGCCGAACGCTGCCGAGCCCGGCCTCATCGTCGAAACCCTGCGGGGGATCGTAGACCGGGTCACCTACCACAATCCGGAGAACGGCTGGTCCGTCCTGCGGGTCCTGCCCTTCGACCGGCCCGGCGCCCAGGAGACGGTGGTCGTCCACCAGACCCGGGTGTTCGCCGGGGCCACCATGGAGTTCCGCGGCGCCTGGACGGTGCACCCCAAGTTCGGCCGCCAGTTCAAAGCGACGGAAGCGATCGAGCGCAAGCCGGCCACCGCCGCCGCCCTGGAGAAATACCTGGGCTCGGGGCTCATCAAGGGGGTGGGCCCCAAGACCGCCCGCAAGATCGTCCGCCATTTCGGGGACCGGACGCTCGCCGTCTTCGAGGAGCGCATCGAGGAGCTGACCGAGGTGCCGGGGATCGCCGCCCGGAAGCTCGCCGCCATCAGCGCGGCCTGGCAGGAGCATCAGGCGGTCCGCGAGGTGATGATGTTCCTCCAGGCCCACGGGATCAGCACCCTGTTCGCGGTCCGCAT
>JAJYKH010000403.1 GCA_021788685.1 Deltaproteobacteria bacterium
GGATCTGCGCCCGGCCCGCCAGACCTGCGAGCAATGCCACTGGCCGCAGAAGTTCTATGCCCACCAGCTGGAATTCAAAAGGCTCTACCTGGCGGACAAGGAGAACACGGAATGGGACATCGACCTGGTCATGAAGATCGGCCCTCCCCGCTCGGGAATGGGCCTCAGAAACGGGATTCACTGGCACATCAACCCGGAGGTCACGATCCAGTACATTGCCGCCGACAAAAAGCGGCAGGTGATCCCATGGGTGAGGTACACGAACAAGCGGACCGGCGAGGTGACCGTCTACCAGGACCGGGACAATCCGTTATCCGGGCAGCAGCTCCGCACCTTGGAGATGCGCACCATGGATTGCATCGACTGCCACAACGAGCCTTCCCATCAATACCGGTCGCCTTCGGATTTCCTCGACATCGCCATGAGCTCCGGCGAGATCCCGGCCGATTTGCCGGAGATCAAATCCGTCGCCCTCAAGGCGTGCACCGGGAACTATTCAACCATGGAATCGGCCCTGCAATCCATTCGGGAAAAAGTGGGCCGGCATTATCAAAAGAATGAACCGCAGATCTACTCGAAAAGAAAAGGGGAGATCGAAAAGGCCATCGCCGGCATCCAAAAGATGTTTTCCCGCAACATTTTTCCAGGCATGAAGGTGCGGTGGCAGGCCTACCCCAACAACATCGGCCACCTGGAATTCAACGGCTGTTTCCGCTGCCACAACAACACCCACGTGAGCGGCAAGGGGGATGCCATCCGGAGGGATTGCAACCTCTGCCACCTCATCAACGCGCAGGGCAAGCCGGGGAAGATGCAGGTGGCGGCCTCCGTGGACCGGTCCCTCGAATTCGAGCATCCGGTGGATATCGGCGGGGCCTGGAAGGACACCAATTGCAACGAATGTCATTCGGGATTGAATCCCTGATGCGGCAGGAAGGGCCTGGATGCTGCCGGCAATGGCGGCGGATGCGCAGCGGGTCCGGCTCGCGTCTCCATTGTTGTCACGCGTGTCGCGCGCCGGAAAAGAGTTTCCGCCCGCCCGTGGGCCGCTCTACAATTCCTCCTCGGTGCCGCCGAGCACCTCTCGGATGGTCTTGCCAAGCTCCTCCAGGAGGTACGGTTTCGGAATCACTCCCTTGAAGCCATAATCGGCGAAGTGAGACATGATCGGATCATTGGCATAGCCGCTCGAAACGATGACTTTGGCCTGGGGGTCGATTTCGAGAAGGCGCCTGATCGTTTCCTTGCCGCCCATTCCGGCCGGAACGGTGAGGTCGGTAATCACGATATCGAAGGGCTCCCCCTTGGCGAGTGCCTGGCGGTAGGCGCTCACCGCCTCGGCTCCGTCCTGCACCGTTTCCGCTTGGTGGCCGAGGCGTTGCAGCATTCTGGCCGCTATTGTGCTGACAGCGGCTTCATCATCCATCACCAGAATTCGACCCGGCTGAGAGGGTCTGGCCCCCTCGACCTCCGCCGGCCGTTCCGTTTGCTTCCTATCAGTAGCAGGGAGGAAAATGATGAACGTGCTTCCTTTCCCGGGCGTGGAATCGACCGTAATGGAGCCGCCATGCCGTTTGACAATGGAATAGACGATGGACAGGCCCAGCCCGCTGCCGCTTTCCTTGGTGGTGGAATACGGGTCGAAGATTTTATCGAGGTTTTTTTCGGGGATGCCGAGACCATGATCGGTGATCTCGATCCGGAGGTACCGGCGGCCTGCCTGCAGACCGGCAGAAGCTCTTCGGCTCACCACCTCGTTACCGGCGATCACCACGAGGGCCCCTCCCTCTGGCATGGCCTGCACGGCATTGATCGCCAGGTTGTTCAGCACCTGATTGATCTGGGACTCATCAATTTCCACACGCCAGAGGTCGGGGGGAAGACTGTACTCGGCCCGTACATTGGTCCCCCGTAAGGAAAATTCCACACATTCCCGGATGAATTGGGGCATGGAGACCACCTTCTTGATGGGGGCGCCGCCTTTGGCGAAGGTCAGCAGCTGCTGGGTGATGCCCCGGGCCTGGATGGCAGCCTGCTTAACCACCGACAGCTGTTCATGGGCCTCTTCGCCAGGTGGCAGAACCGTCCCGATGACCTCGGTGTTCCCGAGAATGATGCTCAGGATGTTATTGAAATCGTGAGCAATGCCGCCCGCGAGGACGCCGAGGGACTCCAGCTTCTGGGCCTTGATCAATTCTTCTTCGACCCATTTCCTTTCGGCGATCTCAGCCATCAGCCGCTCGTTGGTCTGCTTCAGCTCCCGGGTCCGCTCCGCCACGAGGCTCTCGAGGTTCTGGTTGATCCGCTTGATCTCCTCTTCGGCCCTTTTCCGCTTCGAGATGTCCTGCAAGATCCAGATGGAGCCATCGTCGGGTGAGCTCGGATCGACGGCCTTCCCCGAGAGGCTGCACCAGAAGCAGGTCCCGTCCTTTCTCTTCATGAGCCTCTCGGTGTGATAGGCCTTGCCAGACGCCAGGATCGGGTAGGCCTCGCGGCCGAGCTCCTCATAGCTTTCGATGGAGGGATAGTGCACCTCCGTCGTCAACCCGATCACCTCTTCCCGGGTATAGCCGAAGATCTGCTCCATTTTGCCGTTCATGCGCACAAATCGCCGGCCCTTGAGATAGGCGATGCCGACGATGGCGTTTTCGAGGATCGCGTTCTGCTCGGCGGTCTTCTCCTCGAGCATGGTTCTGTTTCTTTTGTTCTCGGTGATGTCCCGGCCGATGGCGATCAGGCCGATGGGGTTCCC
>JAJYKH010000404.1 GCA_021788685.1 Deltaproteobacteria bacterium
TGGCGAAAGAATCGGCTTCCCGCGGCTCCACACCGGCTTCGGGGAGGATGCTCCCTTCTTCCGGCGGTTACGCGGCCGCTGGCGTCCCGCTGACGAACGCATTCACCCGTTTGGTCAGACGGGAAACCTTGCGGGAGGCATTTTTCTTGTGGTAGGCACCTTTGACGGCAGCCTTGTCGATGACCGGAATGGCGGCCTTCAGGGCGGCCTGGGCCTTTTCAACCGACTGTTCGCCGATGGCCGCCTCGATGGCCTTGATGGCCGTCTTCACCCGGGTGCGGTTGCTGCGGTTGCGGAGCCGCGCCTTCTGGTTCTGCCGGTTTCTCTTCAGTGCCGATTTATGATTGGCCAAGGTTTTCTCCTCAGTTGGTCTTGTTCAGGGAAAGCGTAGCCTCGGAGGGGCAGTTCCGGCGCACGGCTGCCCGCCCGAAAAGGGTCGACCGGAAAAACTCTGAGAGTAAATGATCTTATTTTTCATGTCAAGATCCAAATCTCATAGCCGCTCTTTTTTCAACATGCTTTTCGGGCGCTTGCCCGCGCCCGCCGGTGGTTTTTTTTGGATTTCTCGTCCTTTCTCTTGCCCGCGAAGGCGAGAACTGGTTTATTGGATACTACCATCCGCCGCCGGCTGGCGTAAAGGCCTCGCGCCCGCCGGCAGAATTCTTTCCGGACCGGCAGCGCGCGCATGCTTGAAGTCATCCAATCCATGCGATGGCAGGATGTCTGCGACATCCTGATCGTCTCCTACATCATCTACCGGCTGATTCTCATCATCCGCGGCACGCGGGCGGTGCAGATGCTCACCGGCATCGCGATCCTGATCGTCACCTATTTCGGGGCCCGCGAGCTCGAGTTCCTGACTTTGTACTGGCTGCTCGGGACCTTTCTCAGCTCGATTTTCCTCGTCATCATCATCGTCTTCCAGCGCGACATCCGCCGGGCCCTCACCCAGGTGGGGCAGCAGACCCCCTTCGCCCGGACGCAGGAAGACGAGGTGCTTGCCCTCGATGAAGTGGTCGAGGCCGCCTACACCCTCTCCAGCCGGAAGATCGGCGCCCTGATCGTCATCGAGCGGGAAACCGGGCTCAAGGATTATCTCGAGTCCGGCCACACCGTCGATGCCCAGCTCAGCAAGGAAATCCTCATCAGCTTCTTTCATCCGGAATCGCCCCTGCACGACGGCGGGGTAGTCATCCGGAAAGGCCGCATCATGTCGGCCGGCTGCGTGCTGCCTCTCTCCAAAAACCCTTACATCCAGAAACGGCTCGGGACCCGCCACCGGGCGGCCATCGGCCTCTCCGAGGAGACCGACGCCGTCATCATCGTGGTTTCGGAGGAAACCAGGCAGGTTTCCCTCGTGCAGCACGGGGCGATCACCACCGATCTCGACCAGACCGCCCTCCGCAACCGTCTCGATGCCATTTTCGTCCCCAAGGAATTTCATACCCAGCTGTTATGGAAAAACTGGTTAAACAGATCCTAGGCCACGGGCCGGGCGGCCAGCCCCGCCCCTGGACCCAGAACTGGACGCTGAAGCTGATTTCCCTCTGCTTCGCCATCTTCCTGTGGTACTTCGTGGTTGGCGAGGACAAGGTGGACACGACCCTGTTCATCCCCATCGAGATCGTCAACCTGCCCCGGGACCTGGTCATCTCCAACCAGTTCAAAAATCGGCTGGAAGTGACGGTCAGCGGTCCCCGCGGCCTGGTCCGGGGCCTCACCGGCCAGAGCATCACCCGCCCGGTGGACCTCTCGAGCGCCACCCCGGGCACGGTGGTGGTCCGCAACGACCCCGGGTCCATCCCCTTCCCACGCGGAATCAAGGTGCTGCGCATCCAGCCGACCCACATCATCTTCCTCCTCGACCGCCTCATCCAGAAAGACCTCGCGATCAAGCCGATCATCGAGGGCACGCCGCCCGACGGCTACCAATTGGGCTCCATCAAGCTCGATCCGTCAACCATCACCATCACCGGGCCGCAGGCGGTCCTGGGAAAGGAGGAGACGCTGATCACCAATCCCATCAACGTGAGCGGTCTCACCGGCCCGATCACGAAGCAGGTGACTCTCAACCTGAAACCGTGGGTGGCCGACCTGGTGGGGGAACCGGTGGTCACTGCCGATATCAAGATCCGGGAAAAAACCGTGGAGCGCCGGATCGCGCGGCTGCCGGTGGAGGCCAGCGGCCGGCCCGGGGAGGATTACGACCTCCGGCCGCCCACCGTGAACGTCCGGGCGGAGCTGCCCCTGGGGCTGATTAAAAATACCCCCAACCTGAAGACCCTCTTTCTGGCCCAGATCAACCTGGCGGACCTGCCGCCCGGGACCCACCAGGTTCCGGTCCAGGTGAACGCGACCAAGGAAGTCAGGATCATCGATGTTTCCCCCGCCACCGTGGCCGTCCGCATCAAGGCGCCCCGGACGGCCGCCAGCAAGAGGAATTGAAATGCGTAGATTGTTCGGCACCGACGGGGTCCGGGGGGTGGCCAACATGTACCCGATGACCTCCGAGATCGCCATGCAGATCGGCCGCGGAATCGCCTTTCTGGTGAAGGACATGCGGCACGGCCACCGGATCGTCATCGGCAAGGACACCCGCCTCTCCGGCTACATGATCGAAAACGCCCTCGCCGCAGGCATCTGCTCCATGGGGGTGGACATTCTCCTGGTCGGCCCCCTGCCCACGCCCGGAATCGCCTTCATCACCACCAGCATGCGCGCCGACGCCGGGGTGGTGATC
>JAJYKH010000405.1 GCA_021788685.1 Deltaproteobacteria bacterium
GGCCCCCCTGTCCATAGGCTGCGGCTCCCTGGCGGGGCTCGCCCTGGCAGCCGCCGGGGCGGGGAGGGCCTGGTGGCGGCGGGACCGGCCGGCGGCCGGCAGGGGCGAGGAGATCGCCGATCTTCTCCTCTGGACCGCCGCCCTGTGGATGGGCTACCGGCTGCTCGCGGGGCAGGTGGCCGCCGCCATCCTGCTGCCGGCCTGCTGGATGGCCTGGATCGTCGCCAGCCGGCCACCGGCAGTGGCCTGGCCGCCCATGGCCCTGGCCCTGGCCATGGAAGCGGCCCTGACCTTCCTCGCCGGCCGGCAGCCGCCGGTCCAGCTGGCGGCCAACCTGGCCGGCTGGGGCGCGGCCGCCGCCGCCCTGCGCCTGTTCGCCCGCAGCCGGGTGCACCGGCGGCAGCTGCGGCAGGCCTTCGCCCGGGACCGCGAGGAAACGGCCACCCGGGAATACGCCCGGGACCTGGGGCTGCTGGCGGACCGGACCAACGCCCTCGGAGCCTTCGAGGCGCCCCTTGACGGCGGCCGCTCCACGGTGGAGAGCCTGGCCGCCTCCTTCGACCTGCAGCTGGAGCTCCTCCGCCAGGGATTGGACGTGACCACCGTCGCGGTCCTGTGGCCGGACGCCGCCGGCAAGGAGCTGCGGCTGCGGGCCGCCGCCTCCGCCCGGACCGATCTCCTGCCCGGCCCCTTTCCCCCCGGCCAGGGGATCGCCGGCGCCCTCCTCCGCACCGGCGAGGAGCTGGCCTTGGCCCCGGTGCCGCCCGGCTACGATGGGCTCCCTTACTACCGCAACACCAAGGGGGTGGGGTCCATTTACGTGCTGCGGATCCCGGGGGAGGCCGGGAAGACGGAACCCCCGGGTCTCCTCTGCGTGGACCGGCCCCAGCGGGAGAGCTGGGACGAGTCGGCCGGCCGGGTCCTTCGGCTCGCCGCCCGCAAGGTCGGCCTGGAGGTGGCCATGGCCCGGCGGCTGGAGGACATGGACCGGGACCGCCATGCCATTCGGAAGGTCTGTTTCGGGCTCCAGGAGCTCAACGGCGCCCTCGGCCTGGAAACCGCCTTTGCCGCCAGCATGAAGGCCATCCGCGGGCTGGTGCACGCCGATTTCGCGGCCTTCAGCCTGCTGGAGGAAGATCAGCATCGGGTGGTCCACGCCGAGGGGGAGGGGGCGGAGAAGGTCATTGGTCTCGCCTTCGGAAAAGGGGAGGGGCTGGTCGGGCAGGTGCTCAAGGTCAACCACCCCCTGCCGGCGGGCGGCGCTTACCGGGGGCCGGCCCCCGTCTTCAGCCGGGCGCAGCCGCTGGCCGATTTCGGATCGCTTCTCGTCGTTCCCCTGCGCAAGGAGGAGGGGGAGCCCTTCGGCGCCCTGGTGGTGGCCGCCCGGGAACAGGGGGTGTTCACCGACACCCGGCTCCAGATCCTGGAGCTGATCGCCACCCAGGTGGCGGTGAAGATCGACCTGGCGCAGGCCCACGAGCGGATCAACAACATGGCCACCACCGACGGGCTGACCGGTCTCGCCAACCATCGGACCTTTCAGCACGGCTTCGAGATCATGCTCTCCCGGGCGGAGCGGTGCCAGGGGCCCCTGGCGCTGCTGCTGGGCGATATCGACCACTTCAAGCAGGTAAACGACACCTACGGCCACCCCTTCGGCGACCAGGTGCTGCAGGCGGTGGCCGGGGTCATCGGGAGCGCGGTCCGCCGGGCGGACCTGGCCGCGCGGTATGGCGGGGAGGAGTTCGCGGTCCTTCTCGACGGAACCGACCTCCGCCAGGGGCGGCAGGTCGCCGAGCGGATCCGCCAGAAGGTGCAGGCCCTCTCCTTCCGCCACCAGGGGGAGCAGGTCACTCCCACTATTTCCCTCGGCATGGCGGTCTTCCCCGAGGATGGCGGCGACAAACCGCTCCTCATCAGCCGCGCCGACCAGGCCCTTTATCATGCCAAGGCGACGGGACGGAACCGGCTCGCCATCTGGGGGGAGCTGCCGGAGGAGGCGAAACGGAGGCCCGCCAATTGAGCGGGTCTCTGCCGGGCGGCGCCAGGCCCGCCTTGCAAAAGCAGGGTAAAAAGGAGATAAAGAGAGAGGAATAAAAAAGATCCGGGCGCCGCTCACCCGGAAGGTCCAGGGCGATCCGTGGCAAGAGGGCATGTATATTACTTTGGTGCGCACCGACAATAGCCCTGTTCAGCTCTTTTCCCGCCTGGCTTTGGGGGTGGTGATGTTTCCCCACGGCGCCCAGAAGGCGCTCGGCTGGTACGGCGGCCCGGGGTTTGCCGAAACCTTGAGACAATTTGCGGCGATGGGATTTCCTGGCTGGATCGCCGTCCTCCTGATGGCCCTGGAGCTGATCGGCTCCCTGCTCCTCATCATCGGTCTGTTCACCCGGATCTGGGCTCTCGGCTTCACCGTCTCACTCACCGCCTGCATGCTCCTCAACCATTTCCAGTACGGGTTCTTCATGAACTGGCTCGGGCAGAAGCAGGGGGAGGGGATCGAGTTTCACCTGTTGGCGATCGGCATCACCCTCGGCCTCATGATCCGGGGGGGCGGCCTCCTCTCCGTGGACCGGGCGCTCACCCCCGAAAACGAGGTTTTGTAGCGCGGCGACCATGCTTTCATCGACGGCCAAGCCCCTGATCGACATCCAGCAGTTCCTGGCGCTCTCCGCCTTCCTTAACTACCAGCTCTCCGCCGAGCCGGTGAGCTGGCGGTCCGTCCTCGATCTCATGG
>JAJYKH010000406.1 GCA_021788685.1 Deltaproteobacteria bacterium
AGAAAAATCCGCCATCTGCCGAAACAAATGCTGGAATCCCCCTTGTCCGCGGGAAAACCGAGGAAGAGGGGCCGGGCGGGGTGGTTCCGCCACATTCCACGACTCCGGAGAGGAGCATGGGCAGAAAAGCAAAAGTCAATCTCGAGCTCGGCAGCGGTTTTTTCCGCATCGTGGCCGAGGAGGCGATCTACAACATCACTGTGCTGGGCAACCCGGGCACAGCCCCCCCGGTGGCCGCGACCTTCTTCCCGGCGGAGCAGCCCGGCCCACTCCACTCGGGGCCGGGCGCCACCGGCGACGACTACTATAAGCAGGTCTCCACCGATCTCTACCGGGACATCGGCCAATTGGCCAAAAGCCTGAGCGCCACGCTCCAGGACCTCCCCATGGAGGACCGCCGGCTCAAGCGGGTGGAGCTCGATCAGGCCGGCGAGAAGATCGAGGACGCCAAGAGCCAGCTCAAGGACATCGTGGAGATGACCGAGAGCGCGGCCATGGAAATCATGGACTGCGTCGAGGACATCCAGGCCCAGACCAGCGATGTCCAGACGCTCCTCTCGGCCCTGAAGGACCACCGGGCCTTTTCCGCCCCGGAGGAAAACGGGAGCGGCGAAAGAGGGGAGGGGGCCGGCGGCGCGGCGGCCTCGATCCGCGACCAGCTGGCCAAGGCCGGCGAGATCGTGGCCAGGCTGCAGGAGGCGCAGCCCGCAGCACCGGCGGCCGCCCCGCCGCCTTCCCCCCGGTACAATTTCTCCCTCGACGCCATCTTCCAAACCCTCTACGAGCTCTGCACCAATGAAACCGTCAAAGGGCACCTGAAATCGGTGCGGGAGCAGACGGGGGAGCTCTTCGACCGGGAGGCCCTGCTCGACGGCCTCAATGCGGTCCCCCTCGATCCGGACCAGGACAATTTCGTCCAGCTCGGGCTGCCCGACCTGCTCGGGGCCCTGGCCCAGGCCTGCAGCGACGAGAAGGTCAAAAATCTCTTCAAGCGGATGGACGCCAATCGGGAGACCATCTTCATCGACCAGAGCCTTCCCCTGGAGGTCCCGCCCTTGGATGGGCCACCAGGGGGGGCGTTGCCCGATGGCGTACCGGCGGCGGCCATTTCCGGCGGCGCGCCGCAGCTGGACGAGCTGGGCCGCCTGCTGGCCGGCTCGCTCGCTGATCTCGAACGGCTGCCGGCCGAAACGGGGGCGCCGGTCCCGGGCATGAGCACCATGAGCCTGGCCGATCAGGCCGAGATCTTCAGCAAGATCGAAAGCGCCTTCGGCATCGTCAACCACATCTCGGCCGACGTGCAGAAGATCACCGAGGCCCTCAGCTTTCAGGACCTCTCGGGCCAGCAGATCATGAAAATCATCAAGCTGCTGAGCGACTTCCAGGTCCAGCTCCTCGCCATCGTGGTCTCCTTCGGCTCCCAGCTCAAGCAGAAGGAGCAGAATGCCAGCATTACCGCCGCGGAAAGCAAGCGGCTGGCGCAAAAGGATGTGGATTCCTACATCAACAAGATCGGCGGGCCGGAGGAGCAGGGCCAGTCTGGCGTCCTCGACCAGGACGCGGTTAATCGGATGCTCCAGGAAATGGGGTTTTGAGCCTCGGCCCTGAGCCCTGGGCGCAAAAGGCCGGCAACCCCGTCTAGGTAATTCTCACCCCGGCAACGGTTCTCCTCCGCTCTCCCCTGCAAGCAAATTTCTGGTTCTCCCGCCCTCTGCCGTCGTAAAATGGGTATGAGCCCTCTGCTCGAGATCGGCCGGGCGAGGGCTTTCCCCTCTTCGACAAACCAGCGGGAGGACAAGGCCATGAGGAAAACGATCGTTGCAGCGGCAGTGGCATGGATGGCCATGGGAGCGGCCGGCAGCCTGATGGCGGCCGAAAAATCCCAGGTCCCGGAGCCGAATTTCCCCTCGAATTGGCATGGACCGGGCTTCAGCGAAGTGTCCGAGCCGGGGGAGGTCCGTTCGGTCCGGCATCTTCTGGGCATCACGGTGAATGGGCCCCGGGGTGAACGCTTGGGCCAGGTCAGCCAGGTCCTCCTCGATGTCGCCCGGGGGGATGTTGCCTATGTGGTGGTCACCCCCGAGCCCGGGACGGCGCAAAACCAGGCACGGATCATTCCCTGGCGGGCGATTTCCACCAATCCCCGAACCGCGGACCTCACCGCCCACATCAATGCCGCCCGGTTCGCGGAAGCGCCCGCGGCCACCGGCACCCTAAACCGCCAGAGGGCCGAGGAGATCCACCGGTTCTATGGGGTGGCGCCGTACTGGGAGGAAAGGCAGCCGGCGCGGGCCCCGGCCGTCGCACCGATCCAGGAGCAGCCGCGAACGGTTCCCCCCGCCCCGCCGCGGCACACCTTCCCGGCAAGACCGCCGGCCCCGGAGAAACAGGAAACGCCGCTCTGGTTCGAGTGAGGCGTGCATCATCCCCCTGCCACTGAACGGGCGGCGGAATGGTTTGGCTCCCTATCGAGTAAAAGGTGCGGCGGTCAATCAGCCCTATTCTTCCGAGGGAATCTCTCCGCGAGGAGAACTTCCTAGAAATGATCGCCGCTCTTTTGGCGGCCCCCCGGCCGGCATGGGCGCTGCCGGCATTGTCTTGGTCACCTCAAGGAGAAGCCGGGGAGGCTGTTGTTCAGTCACAGAAGATCAACGTTACGTCGGGGTTGCCCCCCGCTGGCAGGAAGAGCCCGTCCCCGCCGGGCAGCCGCAGCGGGGATGGCGCCCCGTCTATCCAG
>JAJYKH010000407.1 GCA_021788685.1 Deltaproteobacteria bacterium
ACCCGATGCCCGGTCGATTTGAAACAGGTGCGAGATTCTACGCACCCGCCGGCGGGCATATCCCGGACAGGCCTTACCGAAAAGGCGCTGTGCCGTAGCCCGCGCTCCGGTTTGTCGCGGCCATGCTTCTTATTTCTTCTTTTTCTCCTTCATTTTCGACTGCAGCAGGTCGCCTAGGGTGCCCATGGCCCGGCCGGTTTCCTTCTTGGCGGTCTTGAGGTACTGGCGGTATTCGTCCTGGGAATCGTCCCGCTTGGGCTTGCCGGGCTTGGCCTCTTTTTCGGCGGCCGCGGCGGCGGCTGCGGGGACCAGGGAGATCCGCTTCTTCTCCTCGTCCACGGCATCGACCCGCACCTCGATGGCATCCCCCTCCTGCACCACCTCCCGGGGGTGGTTGATCCGCCGGCCGCCCCCCAGGACCGAGATGTGAACCAGGCCGTCGATGCCCGGGGCCAGGTTCACGAAGGCGCCGAAGGTGGCCAGCCGGGCCACCGTGCCGGTATGGACGGAGCCTTCCGGAAACCGGGCGCGGGCCTCCTGCCAGGGATCGGGGAGGGTTTCCTTCAGGCTGAAGGAGAAACGCTCCTTCTCCCAGTCGAGGCCGGCGATCGCCACCTCCACTTCCTGGCCCTCGCTCAGCAGCCCCCGGATGTCCTCCACCCGACCCCAGCTGATCTCGGAGACCGGGATCAGGCCCTCGATGCCGCCCACGTCCACGAAGGCCCCGAAATCGCGGATGGAGGTGATGGTCCCTTTCACGATCTGGCCCACGGCGAGGGACTCCTTGAGCTTCTCCTTGGCCTGCTGCCGCTCCTCTTCGAGGAGGGCCCGGCGAGAGAGGATGATGTTGCGGCCCCCTTCTTTGAATTCCATGATCCGGAATTCCATGGTCCGGCCCACGTACTCGGCGGGATCGGTGACCCGCCGCAGCTCCATCTGGGAGAAGGGGCAGAAGGCGCGGGCGCCGGCCACCCTCACCTCGAAGCCGCCCTTGATCTCCTTTTCCACGTGACCCTCCACCGGGATCCCGGCGCTGTAAGCCTCCTCCAGGTGGGCGTGGGCGGTGGCCCCGCCGAGCTTGGTGGTGAAGAGCAGCTCGCTGCCGCGGGCGGAGAGGAAATAGGCCTTGAGCCGATCGCCCTCCCGGATGGCCAGGTTCCCGTCCTTGTCGAGCACCTCGCTCGCGGCGAGCACCCCTTCGCTCTTGCCGCCCACGTCGAGGAAGATCCACTCCTTGCCGATGCGGACCACCTTGGCCTCCACCTGCCGTCCGGGCTCCAGCGCCCGGGGGCGGGCCAGGCTTTCTTCCAACATGTCCGCGAAGCTGCCTTCCTTACCGTTGTCCTGGTTCATGCTCCACCTGCGTGTAAGTTGTTGAAGGTCCCCGTGACAAGGCAGCGGGGACGAGGAGAATGATTCCCGTTGCTCGATCAGGCCGGGGGGATCGGGGCCCCCACTTCCACCCGTTCCACGTCGAGCGCCGGGCATTCGAGGATGCAGAAGCCTGGCTGCTCGTCCTTGCCCAGCAGCTCGCCCGGGTTGATCAGCAGGGTGCTGCCGACCTGCCTGACCTGGTAGCGATGATTGTGGCCGCAGCAGACCACGTCGAAGGCATCGCGGCTGGCGAGGCCCATCGCAAGCTCCGGGTAATGCGTGAAGGCGAGCCGCCGGCCGGCCGCCTCCACCGCCCCCAGGACGCCGTGGTGGGTGATCGCCGGGAACCGGGTGCCGCAGGCGCGGGAGATGAGGTGCTGGTCGCCGGCGTTGTTGCCGTAGATCAGGTGCACCGCCCCGCCGAAGGCGGCAAGCTCCTCCAGCATGAACGGGGAGATCAGGTCCCCGCAATGGATGAGCATGTTGACATTATACGCGTTGCAGTAGGTCACCGCCGAGCGCAGATTGGGAATGTGGTCGTGGCTGTCGGAAAGGATGGCGATTCTCATGCGTTTTCGGCGAGGATGGCCTGTGTCGCCTCCAGGAAGAGCCGGTTGGCCGCCCCGCTTTTGAGGGAGATCCGGAAGTAGCTTCCGTCCAGGGTCTCGAAGCTGCCGCAGTTGCGGATCATGATCCGGTACCGCTCCAGAAGCTGGCGGTGCAGCTCTGAGACGGTGTGCCCCTCCAGGCGGGAGAGGATGAAATTGGCCTCCCCCGGGAATACCCTTACCCCGGGCAATTTCGCCAAGGCGGCGGTCACTGCGGGCCGCTCGTCGGCTACAAAGGCGAGCACCTGCTGCCGGTACGGCTCGCCGTTCTCCACCAGGAACTCGCCGGCGATCTGGGCCAGCCGGTTGACCCCCCAAGGCTTGCAGCGGGCGGCAAAGTGCGCCATGTGCTCCCGGCCCGCGGTGAGAAGCCCCAGCCGGAGCCCCGGAATGCCGAAGATCTTCGAAAAGGAGCTGAGGACCAGCAGGTTGGGGAGCGGCGGCAGGGCGAGGAGCGAAACCTCCGGGGTGAAGGGCAGGTACGATTCGTCCACCAGGAAGAGGGAGTCCGGGTGGGCGCCGATGAGCCGGTGGAGGTCGGCCGAGGGGGTGAGCCGGCCGGTGGGGTTGTTCGGGTTGCAGACGAAGACCAGCTCGCCGCCCGCCAGCTCCTCGGCCAGCCGGGAGAAATCGAGGCGGAATCCTTCCTCCGGATCGAGGGCGAAGCTCCGGGCGGCCACCCCGGCCCACTGGCAGGCGAGGCGGTAATCGCCATAGGTGGGGTTCACGATGAGGGCCCGGCGGGGCCGCAGG
>JAJYKH010000408.1 GCA_021788685.1 Deltaproteobacteria bacterium
CGGGGTGGGCAAGCACCACGATTACAACTTCTACCGGGTGGCCGGGATTGCCCTGGAAAATAAGGACAAGGGGGAGGCGGAAAACGAGTCGCCGCCCGTGGACGTGAAGAGCCTTATGCCATAAGAAGCAATGAACAATGTAGAATTAAGAATAAGGGGCGGGCGACCATTCTTCATTCTTCACTCTTCATTCTTCATTCCAAGGAGCTGCCCATGCTCATCACCTTCTACATCGCGGCAGCGGTGGCGGTGATCGCCACCCTGCTCATGCTCACCCGGGTCAACGCGGTGCACGCCCTCCTCTACCTGATCGTCTCCCTCCTCGCGGTGGCGGTCGTGTTCTTCCTGCTCGGCGCCTACTTCGTGGCCGCCTTGGAGGTGATCATCTACGCCGGGGCGATCATGGTCTTCTTCGTCTTCGCCATCATGCTGCTCAACCTCGGCCCCGAGGCCGCCGGCCAGGAACGGCAATGGCTGGCCGAGGAATTTGTGCCGGGTCCGGTGGCCCTCACCTTGATTCTCATGGCCGAGCTTCTGTTCGTGCTGCTCCGGGGGTCTGTGGCTCCCCCGGCCCTCGGGGCGGTCACGCCCAAGCAGGTGGGCGTCGCCCTGTATGGCCCTTATGTGCTGGCGGTGGAGCTGGCCTCCCTGCTGCTGCTCGCCGGGCTGGTGGGGGCCCTGCACCTGGGCCGCCGCGAAGTCAGGGAACGGCAAGGAGGGAAGCGATGATCGCCCCGGCCGCCATCCAGCACGGGCTGATCCTGGCAGGGGTCCTTTTTGCCCTGGGGCTCGCCGGGGTCCTGGTGCGCCGCAATCTCATCTTCATCCTGATGTCGGTGGAGGTGATGCTGAACGCCTCCGGCCTGGCCTTCGTGCTGGCCGGCGCCCGCTGGGGCCAGCCGGACGGCCAGGTGATGTTCCTCTTCGTCCTGGCCATGGCCGCGGCCGAGGTGTCGGTTGGCCTGGCCCTCGTCATCGCCATCCGCGAGCGGTTCAACACCCTGGATGCCGATCGGGTCAACACCATGAGGGGATAAATGGGCGACTGGCTCTGGCTGATACCGGCCTTCCCGTTGGCCGGCTTTCTGGTCCTGGCCCTGACCGGCTCCCGGCTGCGGAAGGGCCTGGCGGCGCTGATCGGGGCCGGCTCCGTGGGGGCGGCCGCGGTCGTCGCCACCCTGGCGGGCATCGAGTACGCCACGGCCGGCCAAAGGCCGGTGGCCCTGACCCTCTGGCAGTGGCTCGCGGTCCCCGGCTTCGCCCCCCGCATCGGGTTGTATCTCGACGGGCTGTCCGTGGCCATGGTGCTGGTGGTCGCCTGGGTGGCCTTCTTCATCCATCTCTACTCCACCGAGCTCATGGCGGAGGAGGAAGGCTACAGCCGGTTCTTCGCCTACATGAACCTGTTCGTGGGCTCCATGCTGGTCCTGGTGCTGGCGGGCGACCTGCTCCTGCTCTACCTGGGCTGGGAGGGAGTCGGTCTCTGCAGCTATCTCCTGATCGGGTTCTGGTACCGCGATCCCGCCAACGTCCGGGCCGCCAACAAGGCCTTCATCGTGACCCGGGTGGGCGACACCGCCATGGCGGTGGGGCTCTTCCTGCTGTTCACCCACCTGGGCACCTCGGACATCCAGGAGCTCATGCGCCGGGCCGCGGCCCAGTGGCCGCCGGGCTCCCTCCTGGCCGTGGCCGCGGCCGGACTGCTCCTGGGCGGCGCCCTCGGCAAATCCGCCCAGCTGCCGCTCCAGACCTGGCTGCCCGACGCCATGGCCGGCCCCACCCCGGTGAGCGCCCTCATCCACGCGGCCACCATGGTGACTGCCGGCGTCTACCTCATCGCCCGCACTCATGTGCTGTTCGCCCTGGCGCCGGCCGTGCAGCACGCGGTGGCGGTCATCGGCGCGCTCACCTTGCTGCTCTCGGGGTGCAGCGCACTCACCCAGCGGGACATCAAGCGGGTCCTCGCCTACTCCACCATCAGCCAGATCGGCTACATGTTCCTCGCCCTGGGGGTGGGGGCCTGGTCCGCCGCCATCTTCCACTTCATGACCCACGCCTTTTTCAAGGCGCTTCTCTTCCTGGGCGCCGGGGTGGTGATCCTCGGCCTGGAGCACGAGCACGACATGTTCCGGATGGGGGGCCTGCGGAAGCAGGTGCCGCTCACCTTCTGGACCTTCCTGATCGGCTCCTGCTCGCTTTCGGCGCTGCCCCTGGTCACCGCCGGCTTTTACAGCAAAGACCTCATCCTGGTCCAGGCCCTGACCTCCCCCCAAGGCGGGGTGTGGCTCTGGCTGGCGGGCCTGGTGGGCGCCCTGCTCACCTCGATCTACACCTTCCGCATGGTCTTTCTCACCTTCTTCGGCGAGGCCAAATCCCGGATCGGCCGGAAGCCGGGCCTGGCCATCCTCATTCCGCTGGTGGTCCTGGCGGGACTCTCCCTGGCGGGCGGCTTCATCGACCTGCCCGGGATGCTGAGCTCCGCCCATGGGCCGCTGCCGGCCCTGCCCAGCCGCCTCCGGTCGGCGGCCGGCCTCGCCTCGGAAGTGACCGCCTCGGCGGTCTCGCTCGCCGGCATCTACCTGGCCTACCTGCTGTTCCTCCGGCGGCCCGGGCTGGTGCGCTCCCTGGCCGCTACCGCCCCGGGGAAAAATCTGCACCGGTTCTGGTTTTCCGGCTGGGGATTCGACCGGCTGTATGATGCGCTCCTGGTCCGCCCCCTGGACGAGGCCGC
>JAJYKH010000409.1 GCA_021788685.1 Deltaproteobacteria bacterium
TCCCGGACCCGCACCAGCGCCCGGCTGCCGTCGCAGTCGGTCTCGATCTCGATGGCTTGCCCGGGCGCGCTCGCCTGGGCGGCATTGAGCACCAGGTTCCACACCACCCTTCTGATTCCCAGCTTTGAAAACGGAAAAAGCGGCGGTTTTTCCTTGACCCGCAGCACCACCTTCCGGTCCCGGAGATCGGGGTGGACGGCGAAATCCGCTTCGGCCATCTCGGCGATGAGGGAGCACAGGCAGGCCGGCGCCACGGCCGGGGTGTAGTGCAGCCGCTTGGCATGGGCCAGGGCCTCGTCCATCAAGGCCATCAAATTCCGGCGGGCCTCCTGCATGAACCGGCACCAGCTGCGGATGTCCTCGTCTCCGCCCTTTCGCTCCATGGCATTGAGGAGAAGAAAGGTGGAGAGCATGTTCCGCATGTCGTGGACGAGGATGTTGGTCTTCTCGAACTCGGCGGCGATGGTTTCGGTGTCGCGCCGGATGCGCCGGGTGAGGCTCTTCATCACCGACACCAGGGCCAGCGGCCGCCCGGCCAGGTGCTTCTCGAAATCGGCCAGGGAGATCCTCAGGAGCAGGCTGGGGGCCAGGGCCTCCACCGTCGCCGAGCGGGGCTGGTTGTCGATGATGGCCATTTCGCCGATGTAATCCACCGGAACCAGGGTGGTGATGATGCGCTTCTCCTTGCTGATCCGCAGCGAGCCTTCGAGAAGAACGAACATGTCCTGACCCGCCTCTCCCTCCCTGAACAGGACTTCGCCGGTCTGGCAGCGCACCTTGGCGATCTGGCCGGCAAGCTCAGCAAGCTCCTCGTCGGAGAAGGACTCGAAGAGATCGCTTTTTTTCAGAAGGGAAAGGTGATGGCCGTCCATGGTTTCCGTTGGGAGCGCCTTGGAAGGCGCGGGGATGGAATCTCCACCACTATACACGAATGGGGACGGCGGGCAAGGAGAGAATGGGTAACCGATCACAGGGGCATCGGAGCGGAATTGGAATAGATGCCGCAAAAGGTAATCGATCATGGGGATGCGCCCCCGAAGGCGGAATTCGTAAGCGGTCTCAGGGTGCCGCAGATCTAGCGATTAGCGTCGGCAGCAGTGCCGACAAAGCGGTCTGTCCGCTATCCCAGCGGGGCTGGATAAGAGTCCCTATGCCCGATTCTCGGGCAGGGGCTCTAAACACCAGGTATGCGGGCAGGCCGCTGACAAAGGATATGTGGTGCCCTGTGGCCGCTTACCGAAAAAGGCTTTTGTGTTTGACACCCTTTGCCGGCTCCCCCGATAATAAGCTCAACTACCGGCCTTTGGTTTCAGGATTTCCAACGCCAACTCATGAAAGGAGGACCCCCCCTATGCTGAGCTGGGCCGTTATTTTCCTGATCGTCGCCATCGTCGCCGCCATCTTCGGATTCGCGGGCATTGCCGGCACGGCCGCCTGGATCGCCAAGGTTCTGTTCGTCATCTTCCTGATCATGTTCGTGATTTTTCTGGTCGTCGGGAGGAGGCCGCCCGTCTGAGGCCTGAAAGAGCTGCGCGTTCCGATTGGCGGGAGCCGGAGGTCCGGGGGGGGGCGGCTCCGCTTCATGTGGGATCAGCTTGGGCGAAGGGAAACCATCTTCCTGACCGGTTGAAGGAGCAGATGCGGCAAATGCCGTTGGTCGGGACCGCTCCGGTTGGCTGACGGCGGCCCGATGAGCCGGTCCGCCAATCTTCCGAGAAGGTCTGGCGGCCACCGGTTCGACCGCCTGGGTGTTGAGCCCGGTGGTGTCGCTTCCGGTACCAGGCTGCGAGCGGGTCCGCCCGGGAAGATCTCGCGGCCGGAATACCGTTTCCCCGAAGATCCTTGCCGATAAGTCCTTTCCGGAGGCATGCATGGCTGAGCACGTTCTGATCACGGGCGGGGCCGGGTTCATCGGCTCCCATCTGGCCGATGAGCTCCTCGCCGCCGGCTACCTGGTGCGCATCCTCGACAACCTGGACCCCCAGGTCCATGGCCCCGACGCGGGGCGTCCCGCCCATCTTTCCCCGGAGGTGGAGCTTCGCCGCGGCGACATCCGCGACCCGGACGCGGTGGCCGACGCCCTGACCGGCATCGATGCGGTCGTGCACCTGGCCGCGAGCGTGGGCGTGGGCCAGTCCATGTACCAGGTCCGCGATTATGTCGCGGTGAACGACCTCGGCACCGCCAACCTGCTCCAGCACCTCATCGACCGGCCGGTGGAGCGCCTGGTGGTGGCCTCCTCCATGAGCATCTACGGCGAAGGGCTTTACCGCGACGTGGAGGGCAACCTGGTGGACAGGGCGGAGCGGGAGGTGAAACGCTTCCGCCACGGCATCTGGGATCTTTACGACGGCAAGGGGCGGCTCCTGGAGCCGGTGCCCACCCCCGAGTGGAAGCCGCCGGCGCTCGCCTCGGTCTACGCCCTCTCCAAGTTCGATCAGGAGCGGCTCTGCCTCATGCTCGGCCGGATCTATTCCATTCCCACGGTGGCGCTCCGTTTCTTCAACGTCTACGGCACCCGGCAGGCGCTGTCCAACCCGTACACCGGGGTGCTGGCGATCTTCGCCTCCCGGCTGCTGAACGGCCGGCCGCCCATGGTCTTCGAAGACGGCCGGCAGCAGCGGGACTTCATCCACGTCCGCGACGTGGCCTGGGCCTGCCGCCTGGCCCTGGAGCAGCCGGCGGTGGCTGGCAAGGCCTTCAACATCGGGAGCGGAGATCGGA
>JAJYKH010000410.1 GCA_021788685.1 Deltaproteobacteria bacterium
GAGCAGACGAGGAAGCACGGGCTCATCATCCTCACGTGGGACCACCCGGCCTATCCCCCCTTGTTGCGCACCATCCCCGACCCGCCCTTGCTCCTCTACACCAAAGGCGATCTCGCCTGCCTCAGCCAGCCGGGCCTGGGGGTGGTCGGCGCTCGGGCGGCCACCAGCTACGGCCGGCAAGTCGCTCAAGACATGGCCTTTCAGCTGGCCCGCAAGGGGCTGGTGATCATCAGCGGCTTTGCCCTGGGGATCGACACCGCCGCCCACCAGGGGGCCCTCCGGGCAGGCGGCCGGACGGTGGCCGTGCTGGGCAACGGCCTGGACATGGTTTACCCTGAGCAGAACAGAAAGCTGTTTGACAAAATCGCGGAAACTGGCACTCTGGTAAGTGAATATCCCCTCGGCACCACGCCGGACGCCTTCCGCTTCCCGGCCAGGAACCGCATCATCAGCGGTCTGGCCTTGGGGGTGCTGGTGGTGGAGGCCGCCAAGCGCTCGGGATCGCTCATCACCGCCCACTTGGCCCTGGAGCAGGGCCGGGAAGTCTTCGCCGTGCCCGGGCGGGTGGACTCCTGGAAAAGCGAAGGGGCCCACCGGCTCCTCCAGGAAGGGGCGAAGCTGGTCTTCCGGGCCGAGGACATCCTGGAAGAGCTTCCCCATGGGCTCACCGGCCTGCTGGCCGCGAAGCCCGAAGCCGTTCCCCGGGAGCCGCTCGCTCCCGAGGAAGAGCAGCTGCTGGCCCTCCTCGATAGCTATCCGCAGACCATTGACGAGCTGATCCAGCAAACCGCCTGGCCGGCCGCCAAGGTGACCGAGCTGCTCCTGCTGCTTGAGCTGAAGCGCTACATCGAATCCCTGCCGGGGAAGCAATACCAGCGGAAAACCGCCCCGGTCGCCTCCCCGTAAATCGAGAAAATATTGATGATCTCGCAAAAACCTCCGGTCGCCAGCGGGCGGTAATGAGGAAACAACAACTTACATAGCGAGGACCGTCGGCGGAGCGGCTTTTTTGCGAGGCCGACAATCACGGAAATATGCCGAAATCATTGATCATCGTCGAGTCGCCCGCCAAGGCGCGCACCCTGCAACGGTACCTGGGGAAGAACTACGAGGTGAAGGCCTCGGTGGGCCATATCCGGGACCTGCCGGTCAACCGCCTGGGCGTCGATATCGAGCACGACTTCGCCCCCCAGTACGTCACCATCCGCGGCAAGGCCAAGATCATCAACGAGCTGAAAAGCGCGGCCCAGAAGGCGGATGAGATTTACCTCGCCCCCGACCCGGACCGCGAGGGCGAGGCCATCGCTTGGCACATCGCGGAGACGCTCCGAGGGAGCAAAAAGCCCCTGCACCGGGCTCTGTTCCACGAGCTCACCAAAAAGGCCATCCTGCTGGCCATCGAGAACGCCTCCGACCTCAACCGCAACCTCTTCGAGGCCCAGCAGACCCGCCGCATCCTCGACCGGCTGGTGGGGTACCAGCTCTCGCCGCTTCTCTGGGATAAGGTCCGGCGAGGGTTGAGCGCCGGCCGGGTGCAGTCGGTCGCGGTCCGCATGATCTGCGACCGGGAGCGGGAGATCAAGGCCTTCGTGTCCGAGGAATACTGGTCCATCGGCGTCCGGCTCCAGGGGGCGGCCCCGCCCCCCTTCGTGGCCCAGCTTGACCGCATCGGCAGCCAGAAGCTCCAGGTCGCCACCGAAGCGGAAGCGGCGGAGCTCGCCGCGTCCCTGAAGAAGGAGAGCTACACCGTCGCCAAGGTGGAAAAGAAGGAGAAGCGGCGGAACCCCGCCCCGCCTTTTATCACCAGCACGCTCCAGCAGGAGGCCAGCCGCAAGCTCCGTTTCTCGGCCAAGAAGACCATGACCCTGGCCCAGCGGCTCTACGAGGGGATCGAGCTCGGCGACGAGGGGCCCACCGGCCTGATCACCTACATGCGAACCGACTCCACCCGGCTGAGCGACGAGGCCGTTGCCAGCGTCCGCCAGTACATCGAACGGGTCAACGGCCCCGAGTTCCTGCCGGCCACGCCCAATCTGTACAAGACCGGCAAGGGGGCCCAGGATGCCCACGAGGCCATCCGCCCCACCGATGTCGAGCGGACCCCGGCCAAGATGGCCGCCTATCTGGACAAGGACCTCCTGGCCCTCTACGAGCTGATCTGGAAGCGCTTCGCCGCCTCGCAGATGACCCCGGCCGTCTACGATCAGACCACCGTCCTCATCGAGGCCGGCCGGTTCCGGCTGAAGGCGACCGGCTCCATCGTCCGCTTCCTGGGCTTCATGGCCATCTACGTGGAGTCCGAAGACGACACCTCCGCGGCCGATCAGGAAGGGGAGGAAATGACCCTCCCCGAAGTCAAGGCAGGCGATCGCCTGACGCTCCTGGCCGTCCTCCCCAAGCAGCATTTCACGCAGCCGCCGCCCCGGTACACCGAGGCGACCCTGGTGAAGGCCCTGGAGGAAAACGGGGTGGGGCGGCCGAGCACCTATGCCTCCATCCTGTCCACCATCCAGGAAAAAGGGTATGCGCGGCAGGTCAAACGGCGCTTCGAGCCCACCGACCTCGGGTTGCTGGTCACCGCCCTCCTGGTGGAGCACTTCCCCCGGGTGATGGACGTCGCCTTCACCGCCTCCATGGAGCAGAAGCTCGACCGGGTGGAGGAAGGGGATATCGAGTGGCTCAAGATCCTCAAGGAATTCTATGGTCATTTTCAA
>JAJYKH010000411.1 GCA_021788685.1 Deltaproteobacteria bacterium
GCATGCGGGCGAAGAGATCGAGGTTCTCCGCCACCGACCTGTTGCGGTAGGGGCTCTCCCGGCCGGGCTCGGTCAGGGTGCCGCGGTACTCGCGGATCTCGTCGGCGGTGAGATCGCAGACGTAGGCCTTGCCCGTCTTGATGAGGTGGACGGCGTACTCGTAGAGCCGCTCGAAATAGTCGGAGGCGAAGTAGAGGTGCTCGCCCCAATCGAAGCCCAGCCACCGGACGTCCGCCTTGATCGACTCCACGTACTCCTGCTCTTCCTTGGTGGGATTAGTATCGTCGAACCGCAGGTGGCAGCGGCCGCCGTGCTCCTTCGCGATCCCGAAGTTGAGGCAGATGGACTTGGCGTGGCCGATGTGGAGATAGCCGTTGGGCTCGGGCGGAAAGCGGGTGACGATCTCCTGGTGCTTGCCCGCGGCCAGGTCGTCCTTGACGATCTGGCGGATGAAGTCGGATACGGCCGTTTCGGGGGTCAGCATATAAATCCCTTGTTTTTGATTTCTGATTGGTGATTTTTGATTTTCAAATCACGCTTCAAAAATCGTCCTTCTTACTTTAGTAGAATTTTTCCACGTCCCGGAGGCGGGCCACCACCCGGTCGCGGCCCATGGCCGCCAGCACCTCGAACATGCTCGGGCCGGCCACCCGGCCGGTGACCACGGTGCGGGCGGCGTTGATGAGGAGGCCGGGCTTTACGTTAAGCTCGGCGGCCATCTCCCGCGCCACCCGCTCCGTCTCCTCCCCGGTGAAGGCGGGGAGCGCCGCGAACCTGTCCGCCAGCTGGGACAGCCAGGTCTTCAGCTCCGCGTTCTTGCGGAGGTTCTTCTCCACCGCCTGGGGCTCGACCTCGAATTCATCGGCGAAGTAGGCCCGGCCCAGGGTGGCGAAGTCCTTCAGCGTGTGGAACCGGCTGCGGATGAGATCCACGGTGGCGAGATACCACCCCCGCCGCTCGCCGTCGTAGGCCGGGTCCCACAAACCCTCTTTCTTCAGCTCTTCCGCCACCAGGCCGCCGATCTCCTCCACCGGCATGGTCCGCAGGTAATGGGCGTTGATGTTGAGGGCCTTGGGGTCGGTGAAGAACTTGGGGTCGCCGGGCCGGTAGTTGAACACGGAATTGGCCCGGTTGATGCCCTCCAGCGAAAAGGCCGCGATCAGCTCTTCCCGGGAGAAAATCTCCCGGTCGTCGCCGCTCGACCAGCCGAGGAGCACCAGGAAGTTCGCCAGGGCCCAGGGGAGAAAGCCGTGGTCCCGGTAGAACTGCACGGCCACGATCTCGCCGTGGGAGCGCTTGGAGATCTTGGCCCGGTTGAGGTCCAGGGTGAGCGGCATGTGGGCGTAGGTGGCCAGCTGGGCGCCCAGCGCCTCGTAGAGCAGGATCTGGCGTGGGGTGTTGGTGAGGCCGTCCTGGCCGCGGATGATGTGGGTGATCCGGTCGCGGATGTCGTCCACCACGTTGGAGAGCAGGTAGAGGGGGGCGCCGTTCGAGCGGACGATCACGAAATCCTCAATGTCGGCATAGGCGCGCTCCACCACACCGTAAACCTTGTCGTCGAAGGCGACCGTCCCGGGCCGGTCCGGCACCTTGAAGCGGATCACGAAGGGCATCCCGGCCGCTTCCTTCGCCGCGCTCTCCTCGGGGGTCAGGCAGCGGCAGGTTCGGTCGTATTTGTAATCGGCCTTGGCGGCGAGGGCCGCCTCCCGCTTGGCCTCCAGCTCCTCCTTGGTGCAGAAGCACTTGTAGGCCTTGGACTCGGCGAGGAGCCGGTTGGCGGCGGCGACGTGCTCCGCCGCGTGCGCGGTCTGGAAATAGGGTCCCTCGTCCCAGTCGATTCCCAGCCAGGTCAGGCCGTCGATGATGCCCTGAATGGACTCCTGGGTGGAGCGCTCCGCGTCGGTGTCCTCGATCCGCAGCACCAGCTTGCCCCCGTGCTTGCGGGCGAAGAGCCAGTTGTAGATGGCGGTGCGGGCCCCGCCGATGTGGAGGTAGCCGGTGGGGCTGGGAGGAAAGCGGACCCTGACTTCAGACATGATGGCTCCTTGGTCGTGATGAGCTTGCTTCAGCTCGAATGATTCTGGTCTTGCGTGCTGCTGGCTCCGCCTCCCGCCGGGAATGATTGCCGGCAGGCTCGGTTTTTCCCGGGGTGGCAGCTGGTTATATCCTTTTTCGGCTCCTTCTTCAACCTAACGCCGTCGGGGGGATTATCCCACAGCCGCAGCTACTCCCGCAATCCCACTCAAAAAAATGGTTTCCAAACCGGGCTGGGTGTGGTAACCCTGTAGACAGAGATCTTCCCCCGGGAGGAAAAGGCCATGATCGTCGATCCCACCAGCGTTGCCGTCCTTTCCCCGCCCAAAGGGCCGGTAACCCCCGAGGTGGCCCGGGAGCAGCCCCAGCCCGAGCCGCCCGCGGCGCAGACCGCCCAGACCCAGGCCGCCACCCCCGGCGTGGTCGCCAATTTCTCGGCCGCCGCCCTGCTCACCCAGCGGGCGGTCAGCTCCACGCTCCAGTCGGCGGACCAGGAGCCGGTCAAGAAAGAGGAAGAGAAGGAAAAGCCGGAAGCCCGGCACCGTCCCGGCGAAAAGCCCCAGCGCGGCTCGCGGCTGGATGTTCGGGTCTGAGGACCCGGTTGGAGGTTGGAGGATCGCTTCGCTTGAGGCAGCTGCTTTTGACTCTGCCTCCAACCTTCTATGAGCCACAACTGT
>JAJYKH010000412.1 GCA_021788685.1 Deltaproteobacteria bacterium
AGAAGCCGTGGATCGTGCCGACAAACATCTCGGCCAGCCCGAACTCACTGTCAAGCTGTTCGCGCGCAAGGCGATGGATGCGGTCCTTCAGCTCCGCCGCTGCCTTGTCGGTGAAGGTGAAGGCGACGATATTGGCCGGGGTGACTCCATCCGGCCCTTTCTCCTGCAAGATATTGATGATCCGCTGGGAGATGACCTGGGTCTTGCCGGAACCGGCACAGGCAATGATCTGGAGGTTGCCGTCGAGATGGTCAATCGCTTCTTGCTGGTGGTGCGTATAGTCCATGCCGCCTCCTTCTCAAGGGGTAAAGGCGGGAAGCAGGCCTTCCCGGGTGAAGCTGAAGGTCTCCTCTCCGGCAACGATGATGTGGTCCAGCACCTTGATGTCCAAGGGGCCTAATGCTTGCACCAAGGTTCTGGTGAGAGCGTGGTCCTGCTGGGATGGTTTGGCGGTGCCGGCCGGGTGATTGTGGGCAAGAATGACCGAAGCAGCCCGGTGCCGGATGGCCTCCTCCACCACATGCCGGGGGTGGACCGCCGCCTCCTTGACGGTGCCCTCGCCGATCAAGGCCGGATAGAGAACCCGGCACTGGGTGTCGAGGCATAGGGCGTAAAAGACCTCTTCCGGTCGGCCAGCCATGAGGGGGATGAGATACTCCGCCACCGCTTCGGAAGTATTCAGCTTCGGGCGATCCCGCACCACCCGGTCATGGAAATAGCGGCGCGTCACCTGGGGGATCATGGCCAGAAAGAGCGCCGCCTTCTCCCCCATGCCCTCGACCGAGGCAAGATCCAGCGGATCGGCCTCCAGAACAGCGGAGAGGGAGCCGAAGCGCTGGAGAAGCCGGTGGCTGACGGGGTTTGTATCCCCCCGAGGGATGGCATGAAAAAGGAGCAACTCCAGGATTTGGTGGTCCTCGAAGCTGTCCAGGCCTTCCTCCTGAAAGCGGTTTCGTAGCCGATCCCGATGACCGGTATGGAGGTCATTACTGCCCATTTAGTTGCATACAAAGGGCCCTGGAAAAATATTGTTGCGATGGAATAAGTATGCTGGGCATCACCAAGCAGGATGGAACGATCCAATCGTTCAGAGTGCAGTTGTTGCGCAGGCTATTCCTTCAGTGAAACTTTTTACTTCGAAAATTCAACAATGTACAGTAATGTCCGACACAATCCAAACAAATTAAAAAATACCATATTCAAGGGAGGCGATAGATGGCCAGACACTACTCTACCAAGGACTTCTTCCGTCAGATGCCTAACGCCCTCCTTGCCCGCTACTTCCAGGAGCAGGAGCTATTCGCCGACCTTGATTTTGCCGCCATGAAGGAGGGGAAGCCGGAGGCACTGTTTACCGCCTGGCTGGAACTGCCGGACGACCGGCGTCATGGGATGGATGCCGAGTTTCGGGACATTTTCGAGATGAGTTGCGAAAAGGGGTTTCGGGCGATCATCGACGAGGCGAGCTGGCAGCTACAGGCGACACCGGACGACCTCACAGTCTTTATTGAAGCTCTGTCAGCCCTGCCCAACCACTACGAACGGGCGATGACCACCTTCCTGGACCACAAAGCCTTCTGGCGTGGTGCGACCTTCTTCTACCACGCGGACACCCTGGCATACTGGCGCAAGCGAATCAATTTTCCCAACAAAGAGGCCGCCGTGGACGAGGCGAGCATCAAGCAGCTTGCCAACCTCCTGAGCCATTACTTCCATCACACTGAGGGCCGAGGTAAAAACTGCGAAGTGGAACCCTTCCGCCGGGGCGAGCTAGACTATTTCTTCGCCTACCCCGAAGACTACTCCCAGCATAGCATGGAGTGGGTAAACGGGGAGTTCGGTCGCCGGCCGCACAACCCCGCCTTCGAGGTGATCTATGTCTACTCCCAGAAGGGCGGCTCCCTCGACCTCAACTTCCGGGGCACCTTCAAGGCCATTGAGCCACTCCAGGCAATGTTCGCCCAGGCAATCCTGAAGCTCGACGAGCTGCCGCCCGACCCCAAAGACGACCGGGTGTATGACCTCGCCCCGCTCCTGGAAAAGAACTTCGATTTCACCTTCGCCCCCGGTAGCGGCATCGAACGGGTGACAGTCAAGAAGATCCGGCTCTCCTCGCGGATGAAGCGGGGGGACCGCATCACCTTGGAGGCCGACTCGTCAAACAATCCCGATGCGGTCTATGACCTTCTCGAACAGCTCAAAAAATCCTTGCCTTTGTTCATGTACAGCATCACCTTGGTGGAGCTTGCCGCATCGGTGTCGACGAATACGGAAAAGCCGCCCAAGCAGGTGATCATCCGCATCGGCTACCCCAACTCCTGTTCCCTCAAGTACGACGAGGTCGGACTGAAACTCCGTTCCATGCTGGCGGCCTCTGGGATCGAACCCAAGATGCCGACCGAAGAGACCGAGGAAGCGGCCCAGGCTGAGGCATGACGCAACTTGACGCCCTGCTCGAACTCCTGGCACGGGTGGAGGCCTGCCAAGGAGGAACGGTCCAGGTCAATGCCGAGGAGTTGAGTCAATGGCCAGGGGTGGCGGTTGCTGCCATGAAGGCCCAGAAGCTGCTGCTCAAGGCCCGGCCGGCCACCACTGCGGTGTGCCAGGGATGCGAACGGGATTGCACCATGCCGGTGCATACCTTGACCACGGCGGCAGGCGTCCCGGCCTCGTTCATCGTGTGCGAAGATC
>JAJYKH010000413.1 GCA_021788685.1 Deltaproteobacteria bacterium
TCGGAATTTTTGCGACGCCATCAGGGCTCATGAGTGTCCCGGTTGTTGTGAAGATATTGCCTGACCAGCAGGCTCTCCTTCCCCTTCTCCTCGAATTCCCGCAACAGCAGGCGCAGGGAGGAGTCCACCAGCCTGGATTTGGAAACCCGTTTCCGCGCCTTCTCAGGGACGAGCTCCCGCACCCGGGGCAGGATCCGGTCGAGGGTTTCGGAAATGTCCCATGACAAATAGTGGGTCACCTTTCTCTTCCGTTGCGGGGTTTTTCCCGGCCCTGCGGCGTCCTGCGGCATGGCAGGCATCTCCGGCCGGACGAGAAGACTGCTTAGCTCCGCCAGCCCCGGGAACGACTCCGCATCGGCACCCGTGAGCACCTCTCCGAGGATGTCCACCTTTTTCGGCGTCGTCATGACAGGAGCCTTGATTCCAGATGCTCCGCGGTTAAAAAGAGTTTCTCGGGCATAAACTGTTTTTAGCCCTGATGGAACAACTTGGCCCTGAGGCGGTACACGCAGTCGAGCAGGAGCTGTTCGGTTTCCTTGCCCATATCGACCAGCTTGATCCCACACAGATGACTATCGGCTCCATAGGGCGTGACGTGAACGATTTTTCCGGTCAGGAGCAGAATCTTGCCTCCGATTCCCAGCCGGATCTCGTGGTTCCGGGCGTCGACGCTGAACGAAGGGGGATTGGGCAGGCGGATGCCGATGCCGTGGCTCCCCAGGTTCACCACGTCGTAATTGTTCCCGTCGATGGCCACGGTGACCTTGTCTTCCTTCTCGACCGGGACCCGATAAATTTGGCGGATAACCTGCTCCAGCTCCATGTTCGACCCCTTGGAAATAGTTCGGTTCCTTTCCTTAAGCAAATAATATTCCAGATTTCAAGGAAAATCCGGGAAGGGTCTCAGAGCCGTTCGAGCAGGCCCAGGGGGAACCTGGCGAAGACCTCCGCCAGGAAGAGCACCGCCAGCCCCTGGCGGTTGACGGTGCTCACTGTTTCGCCGGTGAAGACGTTGCGGAACCGGGCGCCGGCTTCGGAGGCGGGCAGCTCCAGGAACGTGTCGCCCCAAAAAGTGGACAGGGGCGATTGCCCCGCCTCCAGGCCCAGGCCGGCGAGCAGGCGCGGGACGGCCACCAGGTCCGCTTGGCCGCCGTGCTGCCGCATGAGGCCCACGACCTGCCGGCGGTGGCCGCCCCCGGTGGCGACCGGAACGTACTCCCCGTCCCGGAAGAGCTTTTCCTGCCGACGGCGGAAGCGGAGGGCCTTGCTGGTGAGGAAGAGCTTGGTCCGGCGGTCCTCCGGCTCCCTGGCCAGCCCCTCGGCCAGGGCCGCGAGCCCCCCCGTCCGCTCCTGTTCCCGGAGGTCGGCCAGCAGCGCGGCGCGGCCCTCGTAATCCACCGGCTCCCGGTTATCCGGATCGACCAGGGTATAGGCCCAGAGCTCGGTGCCCTGGTAAAAATCGGGGGTGCCGGGAGAGGTGATCTTGAGCAGGGTCTGGGCGAGGGAATTGAAGGTCCCGTACCGGGCGATGACCCTCTGAAACGGAAGAAAATCATTGAGAAAGCTGCGGGAGCTGAGCACGTTCTCGATGAACCGGACGAGCGCCTCTTCGTATTCGCCGTTCTGGTTGAGCCAGCTGGTGCGGGTCTTGGCCTCCCGGGCCGCCTTGAGCATGTAGCTTTTGATTCGTTCGCCGAAGGGGGCGAGGTCTTCCCCGTTCGGGGATTCCGGCGGCCAGGCGCCGACCAGGGCCTGGTAGAGGAGGTACTCGGCATTGCGCTCCGGGACGGGCTCGCCGTCCACCACCTTCTTGAACCGGCGGTTCCGGCGGGTCCAGCGCATCAGGTGCGCGTGCCACTCCTCCGGCATTTCGGAGAGCACGTTGATGCGGGCCCGCACGTCCTCGCCCCTTTTCGAGTCGTGGGTGGAGGTCGCCAGGAGGGAATGCGGCCAGGTCTCGCGCTGGGCCAGGTTCCGGGCATGGAACTCCCCGGGAGAAAGGCCGAACCGGGCGGGATTCCCCCCCACCTCGTTCAGCGAGACGAACCGGTTGTAAATGTAAAAAACGGTGTCCTCGATCCCCTTGGCCATGACCGGACCGGTGAGCTGCTGGAATTTCATGATGAGCTCGAAGCACCGGGCGCCCATCTCGGTATCCGGCCGTTCCGGATAGCGCCGCAGGAGGATGTCCCGCAGGAACTCGAAAATGGTGCCGCTCAGCCCCCGGCTGGCGCGCTTGGCCCGGGTGATCGCCTCCTCGAGGTAGCGCCGGTCGCGGTCGGCGACCCCCCGCGCGTCGATGTAGGTCCGGTAGACCGGGAAGAAGGCGATGACCTCGACGATCGCCTGGGTGAGGTTGTTGAGGGTGAAGTCGCGGTAATGGCGGTCCCTTTCGCTGATGCGGTTGAGGCTGCGGCCGAGGACGTTGATCTCGCTGGCCATGGAGGAGTGCATGATCAGCTTCTTGGCTTCGTGCTGCAGCTCGGCGAAGCTCCTGGTCTCCCCGGTGAAGCGCGCGTAGATGCGGCCCATGGCGCGGGCGTTGCCCCGCTCGATGAACAGGCCGTTCACGGCGTTCATGAACACGTAGCCGGTGGACCCGTAAATGGGCCAATAGGGCGGCATGGGCTCGTTGTCCATGAGGATCTTTTCGCCCACCAGGTAGAACGGGCGTTTGAGGGGGGAATCG
>JAJYKH010000039.1:0-5918 GCA_021788685.1 Deltaproteobacteria bacterium
GGGTAAGGGCTGGCAGATAAGCGACCACAGGCACCGAATCTGCTTCGTCAGCGGCCTGTTCGCGTACCCGATCACAGCCTCACAGGCCGCTTTCGCGCATCTCCGGCACCTGTGATCGCTTACGAAAATGAGGCAGGAGCCGTCTTGACGCCCCGATGCCCCTGTGGTCGGTTACCTGGCAGGGGCCGACGGACTGCGGCTCCCCCAAAAGAAACCGGAGCGGGGGCCTGGCCCCGCTCCGGTCGCAAACTGAAAGAAACCGGATTTACTGGATAACGAAATCGTCCCGCCGGTTCTGGGACCAAGCGGATTCGTCGTGTCCCATGGCCAGCGGTTTCTCCTCGCCGAAACTGATGGTGGAGAGCCTGTTTTCGGCGATGCCGAGATTCATGAGGTACTTCTTGGCGCTCGTGGCCCGCCGCTCGCCAAGGGCCATGTTGTACTCGTTGGTGCCGCGCTCGTCGCAGTTGCCCTGGATCTGGATCCGGGTTTCCGGGTTGTCCTTGAGGAAGCTGGCATCCTTCTCCATCCGGGACTCCTGGTCAGCCTTGATGTTGGACTGGTCGAAATCGAAGTACACCGGCAGCATGGGGGCGCTGGTCCGCCCCTCGGAGATGGCGGCATTGCTGGCCGGTTGCGGGGCCGAGGAGAGGGACTCTTCGCCGGGGGCGGTTGCCGGCGCCGGCGCCTGAACCGCAGGCTTGGTCTCCATCCCCTCGCCGGTCTGCACCTGCTTCTTGGCACAGCCGGCCGCGAACAGGGCCATCGAGGTCGTCAGGGACGCAACAGTAACCAACCGAAGAACTTTTTTCATGATCCACCTCCCACAAGTTGGTCGAGCATATTGGTTCCCACCGCAATTGGTGGTGAAACGGGTTTCGAGTTGGCTAACACTAAAGAAATCAGAATGAAAGTTCAAGATCTTTTTTGGACCGTCGCTACCCGCCACCGGGTCCCAAGGAAAAGTCTGTCGGCCTCGCCAAAAGCCGCTCCGCCGACGGTCCACGCTGAGTAACGTCTTGTTTTTTCATTCCCATCCCCGGGGCTCAGGGGTTTTGCGAGATTACCAATTCTGCCGCCATCTTCATGATTTCCTGCCCGTAGATTTGGGAATTGACGGACGGGCAGCCGGCAGGTAAAACACCATGCTGCCTTTCCCGCCTTCGCAGGCTTTTCTTTGGGCCGGCGGGCGATGTGGTGTAGACTTATATAGCTCAGCCCCCCCGGGCTGTCAACGAGATTTACATCCATACGAAACTGCTCATGAATATCCATTCTTCCATCGGCAGCGAGCAGGCCTTGCGGGACATGCTGGCCGTCAACCGCTGGGGCGCGTTCTTCGGGGTTTCCCAGCAGGTCCTCGACCGCGTCTGGAAAGGCCTTACCGCTCCGGAGGGGAATTCCGTCACCTACATCTCCATGGAAATCGGCGCCGACCTGGACGTCTTCCATCCGGTCAAGGCCAGGCTCCTGGAGCTCGAGATCACCGAGAGCTCCGATCCCCAGCTGAACGGGCTCGTCAAGCGGTTCGTGGAGGGTCCGGAGAAAATCCCGAACTACGGCGGCGGGTTGGGGGTACTGGCGGGCGACACCCTGAAGAGCTTCGCCGATCTCAAGGTCCCCGCCCTTGGCATCACTCTGCTCTATCGGAAAGGGTACTTCTCGCAGCTGGTCGATTCCCGGTTGGGCCAGATCGTCTGGGCACTGGAGTGGGAGCCCGAGAGCACCCCCACCCTCTACCTGCTGCGCGATCCGGCCCGCCCCGATTCTCCCCTGGAGATCGAGGTGCCCTTCTTCGACCGGAACGACCGCCAGACCATCGCCCGCGCCCATCTCTGGCTCAAGACGGAGATCAACGCCACCCGCGACTTCTTCATTCCCGAGCTTCTCCTCGACTATGACGTGGAAGGCTCGCCGGAGTGGATCCGCAAGTCCGCCCAGCACCTGTATGAGAGCAGCTCCGAGATGACCAAAGTCGTCCAGCGGCGGCTGCTCGGGGCCGGGGTCATTCCCGCCATGAAGGCACTGGGCGTCACCTCGAAGGCCCTCCACCTGAACGAGCAGCACGGGGTGGCCGTGGTCCTCCATCTCATCGCCGAGCGCCTCCAGGAGCGCTACGGGGCCGACTACACTCTGCGGGCCACCGACAAGGACATCCTGGAAGCGGCCCGCGAGGTGGCGGAGCGGGTGGTGTATACCATCCACACCCCGGTCAAGGCCGGGCACGACCGCTTCAACAAGGACCTGTACGCGGAGGTCGGCCATTCCTTCTGCTCCCGGATACTGCAGCTTCTGGCGCGGGACGAGGTGGAGCCCTCCGTCTTCAATTTCACTTCCCTTGCCATGCGGGTCAACCGGGCCACCAACGCAGTCAGCCGGCTGCACCGGGAGGTGACCAGGAGACAGTTCCCCCAGTTCGCGGACAAAATCACCGCCATTACCAACGGGGTCCATCACCTCACCTGGATCAGCAAGGCCAAGGCCGAGCTGTACGACAGCTTTCCCGAGCTCGACAACTGGCGCCAGGACCCAGGGGCCTTCGCCCACGCCGACCTCCTGCTCCGGAACAACAAGTTCCGCACCTATCTGGAGGAGGCCTGGGCCGCGGACTCCCGGCGGCTGACCTCCTACATCAACGAGATGCTGACCCGCCACCGCAACCAGATGCAGGAGACCTGGATCGACCCGCCCAATTTCCTGTCCTACCTGGCGGAAGACGAGCGGGAGCTCCGGCCGGACATTTTCACCATCGGCTTTGCCCGCCGTTTCTCGACCTACAAGCGGGCGGACCTCATCTTCGACGACATCGACACCCTGGCCTCCATCGTGGTGAAGAGCCGGCGGCCGGTCAACTTCGTTTTCGCCGGCAAGGCGCACCCGGCCGACCAACCCGGCCAGTCCCTGATCAAGCACATCCTGGGTCTGCAGAAGGATTTGTACCAGCGGAGCAACGGCCTCTTCAAGATGGTCTTCATCCCTGGCTACGACATGGCCATTGCCAAAATGATGGTGGCGGGAGTGCACGCCTGGCTGAACACCCCCAAACGGCCCTTGGAGGCGAGCGGCACCAGCGGCATGAAGGCGGCGATGAACGCGGTGCCCAACATCAGCACCCTCGACGGCTGGTGGGCCGAGGGCTACCACGACGGGCAGACGGGCTGGAAGTTCGGCTACGAAACCCCGATCGACATGGAAATCCTAAGCGAGACCCGCTCCGCCATGCTCTATGCCGAAGATTCCGATTCCTTTTACGAGCTGTTCCCGGAGCTGCTCGAAACTTTTTACGATCCGGCCCGCCGTCCCGAGTACATCGACAAGTGCATCATGAACCTGGTCCTCAACTGCCCCAAGTTCAACACCCACCGGATGGCGGCCGAGTACCTGGAGCGCTACGACATCGCGCTGCCCCCGGACATCGGCAGGCGGATCGACAAGCTCCGCGCCCTGTACACGAGCTGAGCGGCAGGGATTCTGGTCCCTTCGCCCTTGCTGACCGCTGACAGCCGAGAGTCGATACCTTTTATGTGGAAATCCAAAGACGTCTACTTCATCTCCGACAGCACCGGCATTCTCATCTCCAACCTGGCCCACGCCCTGCTCTGCCAATTCCCGGAGATCAACTTCCACGAGGAGAGGTTCCCCTTCGTCCGCACCGTGGAAGAAGCGCAGAAAATCCTCGGGTACATCCTCCGGGAATCGGGGGGGCGCCGCCCCCTGGTCTTCAGCACCATCACCGACCCCCGGGTGCGGGAAATCTTCGACTCTCCGGAAGTGGAGTTCTTCGATGCATTCGACTTCTTCCTGAAGCGGCTGGAGACGTGTCTCGAGGCCAAGGCCCTGCGGGTACCGGGTTTCTCCCGCCAAAAGGACCTCATTTCCATGGCCGACCGGGTGGAGGCCATCCACTTCAGTATGGAGCACGACGACGGTTCCAGGGTTCAGGAATTCGAGGAGGCAGACGTGATCATGCTGGGCGTTTCCCGCTCGGGCAAGACCCCGGTGAGCGTTTACCTCGCCACCCAGATCGGGCTCAAGGCCGCCAACTTCCCCCTCACCAGCGAATATCTGGAGCAATACAAGCTCCCCGACCACATCCGCCGCCACGCCAAGCGGGCCATCGGCCTCACCACCACCCCGGAGCTGCTGCACACCATGCGAGAAAGGCGCTACGGCGGGAGCAAGTACGCCAACCTCGCCACCTGCAGGGAGGAGCTCCGCCAGGCGGAGCAGATTTTCGAGCGCTACCACATCCCGGTGGTGCACACCGCCGGCAAGTCCATCGAGGAAATCGCCACCCAGGTCCTCCAGGAGATCGGCCTCTCCAAGAAGCCGGCCGCCCTGACCGCTCAACCCGCCTGAAGGGTTTGCCCGAAGAGGCTCAAGAGCCGGGCCGGGTCGATCCTTTCTTCCGGGGGCAGCACCGCCGGCATCTTGGGCAGCACGAGCTTGCCGCCTGTCACCTTCCCCAACCGGTACAATTCCCCGAATACCATCCCGGCGGCCGGTTGGCCGAACCCGGCCAACAGCTCGGAGCCGCGGCGGACGGCGTCCATCATCCGGGCGGGCTGCCGCAGGTGATAGGGATGACGGGCGATTTCCCCCCGGTGGCGGGCGAGGGCGGCGATGAGCTGCGCCAGGTCCTCCGAAGCCACCCCCACCAGGAGATTGGGATCGCGCAAGGGGCGCCAGTATTCGGTCTCGGCAACCAGCACCTCGCCCCCCTTCTCCCGGGAAACACGCCCCAGGGCCTGGAGCACGAGGCGATGGGCCGCCACGTGGGCGGGATGCCCGTCCCCGCCATGGGGGAGGAGGACCAGAACGGGCGGCTCCGCCGTCAAATGGCCCGCCACCGTCGCGAGAAGCCGCTCCCACCCGGCGGCATCGGCCTCCAGCTCCAGCCGCAGGGCGGGAAAAGCCAGGGGCTCGGCCGCCAGCCGCCAGTCGAAGCCGGCCACCCGGCAGGCCGCGGCCAGCTCCTCTTTCCGCTGCTCTTTCCGGGCCGGATCTCTTCCCAGGGTGAGGGCGAGGACGAGCACGGCGCAGCCCGCTTCCTGCCGGAGGCGCAGCGCCAGCCCGCCGGTGAGCATCTCATCGTCCGGGTGGGGAGCGCAGATGACCACCCGCGGCCCGGCTTGCCCGGGAGGCGGCCCAGGGGGAGGCTCTGCCGCCCCGGCGGTGATCCGGCGGCCGGATTCGAACGCCTCCACGAACCGGCCGACGAAGGCCAGCCACTGGTCGAAGTCCAGGGGGCGGCCATGTCACTCCCCCTCCAGAATCCTCACAGCTCTTCCCCCAGAGCATTCCAGAAGGCGGCGCGCAGCTCCTTGAGCTTGAAAGGCTTTTGGACGACGCTGCTGAACCCGTATTGCCGGTAGTCGCTCATGACCGGATCGGTGGCGTAGCCGCTCGCCGCGATCACTCTGGCCTCCTGGTCCAGCTCGAGCAGCTTCCGGGCCGCCTCCCGCCCGCCCATGCCGCCGCGGACGGTCAAGTCCATCAGCACCGCGCTGAACGGCCTGCCCATGCGCCGCGCCTGGACGTAGGCCTTGATCGCTTCCAGACCGTCAGAGGCGCTCTCCACCTCGTAGCCGAGGTGCCGGAGCATCTCGCCGGCAATCTCCTTCACCGTCTCATCATCGTCCATGACCAGAACCCGGCCTTGGCCGGCAAGCGGTATCTCGTCCGGCGCCTCCCTTCCGGGCGCCGCCGCCTGTCGAGAGGCGGGGAGGTAAAAGCGGAAGACGGCGCCCTTGCTCGGCTGGGACTCCACTTCGATGTGGCCCTGGTGCTTCTTGATGATGGAATAGCAGACCGCGAGCCCCAGACCGCTTCCCCGCGGCTTGGTGGTGTAGTAAGGATCGAAGATCCGCGCCAGGTGGCTCTCGGGAATGCCGCCGCCCGTGTCCCGCACCGAGACC
>JAJYKH010000039.1:5928-8476 GCA_021788685.1 Deltaproteobacteria bacterium
GACCTCCACATAGCTGCCGTTCTTGAGGGGCAGCCCGTTCCTCTTGGTGATCACGATGTTGCGGGCCCGGACCTCCAGGACCCCGCCATCGGGCATGGCCTGGTCGGCATTTTTTACTAAATTCTGGATAACTTGGCCGATCTGCCCCTCGTCGATCTCGGCGAGCCAGAGATCCTCCGGCAGCTCGAAGACGGTGGCCACGTTGGTGCCGCGGAGAGTGAACTCGGTGGAATCGCGGATCAGCCCCGAGAGCGAGGCCGTTCTCGTCACCGGCGACCCGCCCCGGGAAAAGGTGAGAAGCTGCCGGGTCAGGTTCTTGGCCGCGAGCGAGGCCTTTTCCGCCTGCACCAGCCGAGGGTAGGCCTTCCCCTCCGTGCCGGCGTACATCTTGGCCAGCTCGATATTGCCGAGAATGCTGGTGAGGAGGTTGTTGAAATCGTGGGCGATGCCGCCGGCCAGCACCCCCACCGATTCGAGCTTCTGCATCTTCAGCAGCTCGCTCTCCATTTTCTTGCGCTCGGTGATGTCGTTAACGGAGGAAATGATGCAGGCCACCCGGCCCTCGCCGTCTTTCACCGGGATTTTGGTGATCTGCAGCCATTTCTCGCCGAAGAGCGGGGTGGAGACATCTTCGTCGAGCACCAGCGGCTGGCCGCTTTCCACCACCTCCAGGTCCTCCTTGCGGTACTTGGCCGCCTTCTGCCTGGGGAGCAGATCGAAATCGGTCTTTCCCAGGATTTCCTCCTCGATCCGGCCCAGAAACCGCTGGCCGGCGGGGTTGATGTACAGGTAGGTGAACTGGCGGTCCTTGATGGAATGGAGCCCCGGCATGTCCCGGAAGATGGTCCTGAGCAGGTTGCGCTGCTCCAGGACCGTGGCCTCCCGGCAGGAGGTGATGTCGAGACGGTCCTGCAGCTCGCAGAGGCGGGCCTGCGCTTCCCGCAGCTCGCCCGTCACCTTGGCCAGCTCGGTCCGGGCCTCCTCAAGGTCACAGCGCAGGGCTCCTTCCTCCCCGGGCACGGGCTCCGGCTCCCCGATCTGACCCTCTTCGCCGGGTCCTTCTCCTGCCGCCGGCCCTCCGGTTTCCAGGTCCTCCATCCTCCGATGCCCCCTTGTAAACGCGTTCGGGATATGGTTCCCGGCCGTCTCCCGCAACAAAAAGCGTCATTTTAGCACGTTATATTTTACCGAAGCAATTTCTCCCGTCGAGGATTATCTTTTCCGGGCCGTTCCCCGAGCAAACCATGGTCCTCCAGGGGAATTTGTGCTACGGTAGCGCCGACCCGTCGAACAACCAACCAACGCATCATCCGTTCATGCTTTCCGTCAACAACCTCGACATCCGCTACGGCGACAAGCACCTGTTCAAGAACATCTCGGTCCGGCTGACCGGTCAGGAACGGGTCGGGCTGGTGGGCGTCAACGGTGCCGGCAAATCGACCCTGCTGAAAATCATGGCCGGGATCATTGAGACCGACGGGGGAGTGGTGACCCGCTCCCGCCGCGCCACCGTGGGCTACCTGCCCCAGGAGATCACCTCCTTTCCATCGGGCCGCACCCTTTACCAGGAAGCGGAAACCGCCTTCGCCGACCTGCTTGCCATGCAGGCGGAGCTCGAAGCCGTCAACCGCAAGCTGGCCACCGCAATCCCCGAGAGCGAGGGCTTCTCCGCCCTGGTGGCGCAGCAGGGGGAGCTGCAGCACTTGCTCGACCAATCGGACATCTTCCGCATGGAGGCGCAGATCCAGAAGGTGCTCATCGGCCTCGGGTTCCGGCCGTCAGACATGGCGAAGGAATGCCAGGACTTCAGCGGCGGCTGGCTGATGCGGCTCATGCTCTCCAAGCTGCTTCTGGCCCGCCCCGCCCTGCTGCTTCTCGACGAGCCCACCAACCACCTGGACATCGAATCGGTCACCTGGCTGGAGGAATTCCTGGCCGCCTATTCGGGGGCCATGGTGATCATCTCCCACGACCGATCGTTCCTGGACGCCATCACCAACGTCACCTGGGAGCTCAGCCTGGGCAACCTGACCGTGTACAAGGGCAACTACACCAAGTACGTGGCCGAGAAGGAAACCCGCCTCGAGGTGCTGCGGGCGGCCTACGACAACCAGCAGGCCAGGATCCAGCAAACCATGCGCTTCGTCGAGCGGTTCCGGGCCAAGTCCACGAAGGCGGCCCAGGCCCAGAGCCGGCTCCGGCAGCTCGAAAAGATGGAGCGGATTGAGCTGGAAGAGAGCGAGCAGCAGATCGCCTTCCGCTTTCCGCCCGCCGCCGCCAGCGGCCGGCTGGCCCTGGAGGCCGCGGGCATCGGCAAGGATTACGATAACAGGCCGGTGCTCCGCGGGATCGGCCTCCAGCTCCAGCGGGGCGACAAGCTCGCGGTGGTGGGGGTGAACGGCGCCGGCAAATCGACCCTCGCCAGGATCATCGCCGGGGAGGAGCCCCCCGACCGGGGCACCGTCACCTACGGCCACAACGTGAAGGTCTCCTATTTCGGCCAGCACCAGGCGCGGGAGCTCGATCCCCGGCTGACGGTGCTCGAAAC
>JAJYKH010000039.1:8486-13322 GCA_021788685.1 Deltaproteobacteria bacterium
CCTTCCTCTTCCGGGGCGACGAGGTGGACAAAAAGGTGCAGGTGCTCTCGGGCGGCGAAAAAAGCCGGCTCGCCCTGGCCAAGATGATCGCCACCCCGGCCAACATCCTGATCATGGACGAGCCCACCAACCATCTCGACATGAGCTCCCAGGAAGTGCTCCAGCAGGCCCTCGCCCACTACGATGGCACCATCCTGATCGTCTCCCACAACCGCTACTTCCTCGACCAGTTCGTGGACAAGGTGCTCGAAATCCGGGATGGCGCGGCCACCCTCTACCAGGGGAACATCGGCGACTATCTGGACAAGATCAAGCGGCTGCGGGAGGAGACGCAGGCCCCGCGGCCCGCGCATGGCTCGGAAGCGCCCGCCCCCGCAAGGGCCAAGTCCAAGGAGACCCGCCGCCTCCAGGCCGAGCAGCGGCAGGAGAAGACCCGCAAGCTGGCCCCGTTCAAGAAGCAGAGCGAGCGGGCGGAGGAGCAGATCGGGGAGCTGGAGGCCCGCAAGGCCGAGCTGGAGCGGTGCCTGGCCGACCCGGAGCTCTACCGGGACCAGGACGCCTTCGCCGAACGGTCGAGGGAGTACAAGGACATCGAGCGGCGGCTGGAGCGCTCGTATGCCCAGTGGGAAGAGGCCCAGGCCCAGATCGAGAGGATCGAGTCCCTGTTCGCCGAAAACGGGTAGCGTTAGGCGGAAAATATGCTTCGCCCATTTACTCTCTTTCTTTCCTCGGGAAATTTGGGCATGCTTGACCGGGACCACGCTGGTCCGGTACCATCGCTTCGTCACCATGCGGGGCGTGGTGGCTTCCCACATCGGCAGCGTGGCCCCGGCGGTCACCTGGGAGAAATCAGCTCAGAAATGGGACGGTCCATGTTCGTCCTTGACCGTCCATCGGCTGCCCCCCATTTCTCCGGAGGCTCGAATCACATGCTCCTGCGCGAAGAGCTGGAAGAACGGGAAACCCAGATCCTGTCCCCCTATGCCTGTCTGAGCCGGAACAGCAAGGGCCGGCTGCAGCCCGAGCCGGAGTGCACCATCCGCAGCTGCTTCCAGCGGGACCGGGACCGGATCGTCCACTGCAAGACCTTCCGGCGGCTCAAGCACAAGACCCAGGTTTTCCTCTCCCCCACAGGCGACCATTACCGGACGCGGCTCACCCATGCCCTGGAGGTCTCCCAGATCGCCCGCACGGTGGCCGCCGCCCTGCGGCTGAACGAGTCCCTCACCGAGGCCATCGCCCTCGGCCACGACCTCGGCCACACCCCCTTCGGGCATGCCGGCGAAGACCTGCTCAATGAGCTGCATCCGGGCGGGTTCCGCCATTACGAGCAGAGCCTGCGGGTGGTGGATCTCCTCGAGAAGAAGGGGGAAGGGCTCAACCTCACCCACGAGGTCCGGAACGGCATCGTGGCCCATTCCAAGGGGCGCAAGGAAATCCTGCCCGCGGACCTCGCCGGCCTGCCCCTGACCCTGGAAGGCCAAGTGGTGCGGGTGGCCGACATCATTGCCTACGTCAACCACGACCTGGACGACGCCCTGCGAGCCGGGGTGGTGCATCCCGGCGAGCTGCCCCGTCACATCCGGGAGGTCCTTGGGCAGAGGCACTCCGAGCGGATCGGCACCATGGTGAAGGACATCATCGTCCAGACCACCCTTGCGGGCGGCGGCCGCCTGGCCATGAGCGCCGACGTGCTCGCCGCCATGTCCGACCTGCGCTCCTTTCTCTACGACCACGTCTATGACGTGAACCGGGTGCACAACGACTTCATCAAATCGATGAAGATCCTGCGTGAGCTGTACGACTACTTCATGGGGCACGACGACCACTGGGAGGAGCTGATCCCCTATCCGGCGGGCACCCCCCGGGAGCGCAAGGTCTGCGATTACGTGGCCGGCATGACCGACCGCTACGCCCTCGACCTCTACACCGACATCTTCTTTCCCAAGCCCTGGAGCGTGCGGTAGCCCTCCGAAACGGTCTTTTTGTCCGATTGCTGCGTTGCTTCGGTTGCCGAACAATGCTCACGTACGGACGTACGCTCCGCTTGTTCGGCTCCCTCGCGCCTTGCACTCGAACGGAAATCCCTCGTCTCGGGTGGTAAAAATGCACCCATAGGGCTTTTTTGTCAGCCTGGCCCCGCGGCTCCGCCCATCGGGCGCAAAGGGGGTGACACCTGCAATGCCATGATTATAAGCGGTTACAGGGCGCCGCAGATCCTAGCGATTAGCGTCGGCAGCAGTGCCGACAAAGGCCTGGCCGCTATCTCCGCAGGACGGGAAGCCCTGCCCGAATCTCGGGCAGGGGCTCTAAACACTAGGCATGCGGACGGGCCGCTGAATGAGATGCGGTGGACTGTGACCGCTTACAACACGTCGTCACGGATTCAGGATTGATCTTGACCAGCTCTGCTTTATGAGTTAAGTAGGCCGGATGGATACCAAAGCTTGGTTCCATCTCACAGAAAAGCAGCTGAAAACACGCAGATCCCACGTCACCTGGCGAACGCCTTTCTCGCTCCTCTATCCACGACGGCATCTCCTCCGGCGGATGGAAAGAAGATCCCTCTCCAGCAGTCCTTGTGCCCCCCTCCGCCCCTTTCCTTCTCATCTGATCGATCCGGTATTCCAAGCAGCCTTTAGCCCTCTTTGCGGCCCACTTGTGCTCAATGGCTCCAGTGGGCAATCACCCCAAAAAGGAGGATGCTTATGGAAGGGAAAGTGCCGGCCACAGATTACTGTGGGACCAAGGAATGTGTGGAGGAGGCACCATCGAGGCCTGCCCCGATGGGCTGGCGGGAAATCTATCTGAAGGAGGACTGGTGGGCCATCTACCTGGGCATCGGCATTACCGTTATCGCCCTGGCCGCCTTCCTGAACGGCAGCAGTATCCTCAAGTCCCTCGCCATCAACCCGGGCGGGCTCAAGTGGACTTCCTTCGGTCAGCTTGCCGATCACTTCAGCCAGAACCTGAATCTCTACCTGCTGCAGATGCTCTCCTGGCTGGTGATATTCGGCATCTCGACCAGGATCATGGGGATAAAGACCGACGAATTCGTCCCTTCCTTCATCATTCTCTACGTGCTGTCGATCGTGATGTTCGCGATTGGCGGCTGGGCGGATGCATCGAAGTACAACCTTGAGCCTCCCCTGGTCGCCCTGATCCTGGGGCTGATCATCGCCAACGTGGTGCACCTTCCCAAGTGGCTCGACTCGGGCTTCCGGGTGGAATACTACATCAAAACCGGAATCGTGCTGCTGGGCGCCACCTTCCCCATTACGCTCATCATCACGGCCGGACCGGTCGCCCTTTTCCAGGCCACCTTCATCTCCCTTACCACCTGTCTCGTGATCTATTTCATGGCGACCAAGGTCTTCGGGCTGGACAAGAGGCTGGGGGCCGTCCTGGGCACCGGCGGCGCGGTCTGCGGCGTCTCGGGCTCCATGGCCATAGCCAGCGCCGTGGGCGCCAAGAAGGATTACCTGTATACCGCGGTCACCCTGGTGGTGGTCTGGGCCCTGGTGATGATCTTCTTCATTCCCTTCGTTTCGAAGGCAATGGGGCTCAACCCCGGCATTGCGGGGGCCTGGGTGGGCACCTCCGAGTTCGCCGACGCCGCGGGTTTCGCGGCCGCCTCGGCCTACGGCAAAATGGCGGGGAACGAAAACGCGGCCATCCAGGGGTTCACCCTGATGAAAGTCATCGGCCGGGACATGTGGATCGGTATCTGGTCCTTCATCTTCGCCCTGATCGCCTGCCTGAAGTGGGAAAAAGAAGAATGCGGCACCAGGCCCGACGCCATGGAGATCTGGTGGCGGTTTCCCAAGTTCGTCATCGGGTTCCTGGTCGCGTCGCTGTTCATGACCGCGGTGACCGCAGGTTACGGTACTGCCGATTTCAACAAGGTGGTCAAGCCGGGGCTCATCTTGCCCATTGTCTCCCTGCGCTCCTGGGCCTTCATCTTCTGTTTTCTCAGCATCGGGCTCACCACCCGGTTCCGGGAATTGAAAGCAGCCGGGGTCAAGCCGTTCATCGCCTTCACCACCGGCGTGGTCGTCAACGTGGCGCTCGGATTCATTCTCTCGGTCTACGTCTTCGGCGGCCACTGGTCGATGCTCGGCCAGTAACTGCGACCACAAGGAGGAAAGATATGGGCACGGCCCCATGCTTTCATTGCAGGCACTTCGTGAATGACCCGAAGCGGATCGAGTCTTCCATCCCCGGGCTGAATACCCTCAGCTCCGCCTACGCCTCGGTGCGGGGCGAGGCTGGTCTGTGCAGCCGGCTGGACCTTTTCCTCTCGCCGGGCGCCGACTGCCGGTACTTCGAGCAGGATGGAGCCGAGCAGAAAGGAACCTAGAAGCTATCCCGTTGTTTCTTTTTCGCAGGCGGCCGGGTTTCCGGCCGCCTTTTTTGTTTCTCTGTTCCTCCTCGGTCGTCAGCCTCTTTTATCTGCTTGGGCAATTCTGGAAAACCTGGTATGAAAAAGGATTGCGTTCCGGTCAGGAACAAAAAACTCTTTCTTTCCCCGCCAACAGAACCAACGGAAATCCATGACCGACAAACAGGAACTGGCCAAGGCCTACGAGTTCAAGGAAGTCGAAGAGAAGTGGTCCACCGCCTGGCTGCGGGAAAAGACCTTCCGGGCCACCATGGAGGAAGGCAAGCCCTCATTCTCCATCGTCATCCCGCCCCCCAACGTCACCGGCGTGCTCCACGTGGGCCACGCGCTGAACAACACCCTCCAGGATATCCTGGTCCGCTACCGCCGCATGCAGGGGTGCAACACCCTCTGGGTGCCGGGCACCGACCACGCTGGCATCGCCACCCAGAACG
>JAJYKH010000414.1 GCA_021788685.1 Deltaproteobacteria bacterium
CACCACCCCCATCAAGTTCACCGGCCGGGTGCTCCAGGTGGTGGGCCGCATCCTGCGGCCAGCCGCGGGCAAGCAGCCCAAGGTCTTCGACTACGTGGACCCGGTGCGGGTCCTCCGGGGGTCCGCCCAGGCCCGGCTGCGCCTGTTCGAGGAAAAACCCGAGGGAGGGAGCTTATGGCAGGAAAGATAACCCTGGTCGAGGGCGACATCACGAAGCTCGCGGTGGATGCCATCGTGAACGCCGCCAACCCGAGCCTCCTCGGCGGCGGCGGGGTGGACGGGGCCATCCACCGGGCCGCCGGCCCCGGGCTGCTCGCCGAGTGCAAAACGCTCGGCGGCTGCCCCACCGGCGAGGCCCGGATCACCGCCGGCCACCGGCTGCCCGCCCGTTGCGTGATCCACACCGTGGGGCCGGTCTGGCGCGGCGGCGGCCGGGGGGAGCCCGGGCTGCTGGCGAGCTGCTACCGCAGATGTTTCCGGCTGGCGCGGGAGCACGGGATCAGAACGGTCGCCTTTCCGGCGATCAGCACCGGGGTATACGGTTTTCCCAAGGATCAGGCGGCGGCCATCGCCATCCGGGAGATCCAGCGGGCACTGGCTGAAAACGTGGGGATCATAGAGGTGCTGCTGGTCTGCTTCAATCCGGAGACGAAAAAGGCCTACGAAGCCGCCTTGGCGGGCACGGGAGAGTAATTATAATTCCCAAGGTGCAGGGCCCCCATCCAACACAGCCGGCAATGGCAGCGGAAATCAGGGCTGAGGAGGTGCTGCTGGTCTGCTTTCATCCCGGAGACCAGGGAAGCAACGAGCTGCTATAGCGTACCAAATGAGGAAATGGTCACAGGTGCCGCGATCGCGCGAAGATGCGGTGCATGTGGCCATTTACAGGGGCAGGGCGCCGGTTTTTTTCAGATACCGGGTGTAGGAATAGAACCGCTCGTCGTACTCCTCCAGGTCCCGCGAGGAGGTGATCTCCATCAGCACATTCCAGGTGAGGTCGTTGTCCGGCTCCTCCACCCCGAAGGTCTTGTGCACGTACCGGGTGGGGTAGATGCTCAGGTGGGCGACGACATTGGCCGCCCAGTCGTGCTCGGGCCCGGCCTGCCGTTCGTTGAGGTAGAAACGGCCGATTTCCCGGGCCAGGGCGAAGGCCAGGAGGTCGTCGTCGCAAATAGGATTGTAGAAGAGAAAGGAGCGCGACACGTCCCGCATCAGCCGGGCCGCTTCCTCCTTGCGGTCGGCGATGGGCAGCAGCCCCGCGCGGTTGGCCCATTTGAGAAGGTCGTTCACCCCCATGGGGAGGCGGTTGAACATCGTCCACTGGGATTCGAGCTCCCGGATGAATTCGGCGAACGTGAACGAGGGTCTCCCCTCCGAAGATCGGCCTGCCATGTCTTCCCCTCAGCTCCCCCGGGCGAGAGATCATCTCGGCCCCGGAGCTCGTCTTGTGGTTTACAGCATCCCCTGCTGCAGCCCGGATAGCCCCTGATTGCGGGCTTGTGGGTGCGGGCTTGGCCCGAGCCGCGATTTAGACCCCTTGTATCACAAAAGGAAAACGACTTGCAAAGGATTCATGACGTCTGTTGCGTTTCTTTAATTCCGTCTTCCGCGAGGGGAATCCGGAAGCGGCGATCGGCTTCCTCTTTTTGATGCTCAGGCAACTACCCTCCTTTCCGTCCCTGGGGTCCGTAAAATTTTTTTTCTTCGGATGGCTCTTCGATTCTCCCCGTCCAGCCGTGCTCCGTCGGCGCGCCTGGAGTCAGATGGTCGGGCATCGGACCGTGAATTTCATTGAAAAGAGAAAGAGAGACAGGTAAGAAGGGAAGAGCATTCAGCTGCTAATCCATCATTTTAATTCGATATTTACGAATCAGTCATGCCTTCCCGAATCGTGCTGGTGCTGATCGCCTTGCTCCTCTCGACAGGAGCCACCGAGGCCATCGCCGCCCGCTGCCTCTATGTTTCTTCGTACCATTCTGGGTACACGTGGAACGACGAGATCGAGCAGAGTATCGAGACCATTTTGGCGGGCAAATGCGAGCTGCGGAAATTCTATATGGATGGCAAGCGCCACCTGGAGGCCGAATTCGCCCGGCAGAAAGCCCGAGAGGCCATGGACCTGATCGGGAGCTGGCATCCCGACGTGGTCATCGCCGCCGATGACAATGCCTCCAAATACCTGGTCATGCCCTACCTGAAGAACGGCAGGGTGCCGGTGGTCTTCTGCGGGATCAACTGGACCGCCGACGCATACGGCTACCCGTACGACAACGCCACCGGCATGATCGAGGTCGGGCCAATCGACGAATTGGTCGCCGAAGTCAGAAGGGTCGTTCCCGGCGCCACCCGGGGGATCTATCTCTCGGCCGATGAAATGACCCAGGACAAGGAAGCAGACTTGTTCAAGAAAGCATACGGCCGATACGGAATCACCATCGTCCACGTGCCGGTGCGGACCATGGCCGAGTGGGAAAAGTCCTACCTGGCAGCCCAGAGCACGGCGGATTTTCTCATCATCGGCAACAATGCGGGCATCACCAACTGGGACTCCGGGCGGGCGAAGGCGGTGGTGTCGGGCAATTCCCGCCGCTTCAGCGTCACCTACCTCGACTGGATGACCACTTACAGCATGCTCGGCATGGCCAAGATCGCGGGCGAGCAGGGGGAGTGGGCCGCCAA
>JAJYKH010000040.1 GCA_021788685.1 Deltaproteobacteria bacterium
GAAGATCGACCCCGACCACTCGGTCGCCGCCTTTGCCATCAAGCACTTCATGATTGCCGACGTCCGCGGCCAGCTCAACCAGGTGAGCGGCACCATCCTCTTCGACCCCAACGAGCCGTTCGCCGCCGCCTTCGAGGTGGAGGTGGCCATCGCCAGCCTCTTCACCGGCGTGGCGAAGCGGGACGACCACCTCAAGAGCCCGGACTTTTTGGACGCGGCCCGATATCCGCGCATGACCTTCTCCGGAAAGGGGATTCGGCCGGATGCCGTCAACGGCGGCAGGATCACCGGCATGCTCGACCTCCACGGGGTGAGCCGGGAGCTGGCCCTCAAGGCCTCCTTCCTGGGCCCGATCACCGGGCCGGAGGAATTCGGCGGCGAGACCTCCATCGGCTGGGCCTTGAGCGGCCGGCTTGACCGGGAAGAATTCGGCCTCGCCTGGAATCTGCCCATGCCGGAGGGCCGGGTGGTGGTGGGCCGGGAGGTCCGGCTGTGGATCACCCTGGAAGCGGATCTCGTTGCTGAATGAAGTCGGCGCTGCTCACCTAACCCGGCTACCTGGATCCGACCATGCCCCTCCATACCGAGCGTGATTTCTTCATCCAGTGGCACCTGACCGAGCGCTGCAACCTCCGGTGCCGCCATTGCTACCAGACCGGCCGGCGCCAGGACGAGCTCGCCACCGCCGAGGCCCTGGCCTTCATCGACGAGGCCGCGGAGACCGTCGCCGCCTGGAGCGGTCTCTACGGCCTCCAATTTGCGTCTTCGTTCAGCATCACCGGCGGCGAGCCGCTCCTGCGGCCCGACCTGTTCGAGCTGCTTGCGGCGATGCGGGCGCGGGGCTTCGGGGTGAACCTGCTCTCGAACGGCACCCTGATCGACCGGGGCAAGGCGGAGCGGCTCCGGGAGCTCGGGGTGGGGGCGGTGCAGGTGAGCCTGGAGGGGCCGCCCGCGGTCAATGACGCAGTCCGGGGGGCCGGCAGCTTCGAGGCCGCGGTGCGCGGGGTGAAGCACCTGGCGGCGGCCGGGCTGGCCGTGACCCTCAATATGACCCTGTCCCGCCTCAATGCGGGCGCTTTCGAGGAGATGCCCGGTTTGGCCGCCTCGCTCGGCGCCCGGCGGCTGGGATTCGCCCGGCTGGTGCCGGCGGGCCGCGGCCGGGGGCTGCTGGGTGATGCCCTGACCCCGGGCGAGCTGGAGAGGCTGTACCGGCGGATCGCCGCCCTGCCGGAGCAGGGGGTGGAGCTGGTGTGCGGCGATCCCCTGTTTGCCAGGTTCCGGGAGGAGACAACCGCGGAAGACCAAGGCGATATCCCGGTGGCCGGCTGCGCCGCCGGCCTCTCCGGCTTCACCGTGGTCCCGAACGGCACGGTCATGCCCTGCCGCCGGCTGCCCATTCCCATCGGCAGCATCAAAGAGGACTCGATCCGGGAGCTGTGGGCCTCCGCACCGCTTCTCGAACGGCTCCGGGACCGGGGCCGCTACCAGGGCGCCTGCGGCGATTGCCCTCGGTGGGCGCTGTGCCGGGGCTGCCGCGCCGTGGCCTACGCCTTCGCCGGCGATCCGCTCGCCGCCGATCCTCAGTGTTTCCTGGCTGGCTGAAGTTTCCCTTCCTCATTTGTCTGGTTTTCTTGCTATTGTCTCCAGGGCAGCCGAGCGGGCAAAGCCGATGAACGTCGAACATCGAACGTCTGACAGCGAAAACTGAAAGGCCTACCCCCCCCGGGGTTTACGCTTTTCAGGAAAGGGCTTGCCGTTTTCACGGAAAGAGGCGCCCATGGCCGGTTCTGGGCCTTACGTAAACTTCCTCTTTTCGAGAGGATAGGAGCCGGGCCGCCGGCGGGCCAAGTGGCATGGAAAATGCTCACTGGATCTGGGCAGAAGAGGGAACGAGTGCTCTTGTAAAGACCACCGGAGAAGGCGATGAGAGAGCAGATCCGAGAGTTCATCCTCAAAAATTTTCTATTCGGCAGCAGTGACGAGCGGTTAGGCGACGAGGACTCCTTTCTGGACCAGGGAGTCATCGATTCCACCGGGGTGCTCGAGCTGGTCCAGTTCCTGGAGGAGCGGTTCGGGATCGTGATCGACGACGCGGAGCTCCTTCCGGAAAACTTGGATTCGATCAACAAACTGGTGGCGTTCCTCGGCCGGAAAACCCAACAGAGCCCGGTAGCCGATGCTGCTGCACAGCTACCTTGAGGAAAGCGCGGCGAGGCTGCCCGGAAAAGTCGCCCTGATCACGGAAGAGGGGGAATTCACCTACCGGGAGGTGGAGGCTGCGGCGAGCCGCCTCGCCCGCACCCTGGCGGCGGACGGTCTTTGCCGGGGCGATCGGGTGGCGATCTTCCTCGACAGCTCTTTCGCCGCCGTGGCAACCATCTTCGCGGTCTTCAAGGCCGGGGGGGTGCTGGTCATGGTGAGCCCCACGGCCAAGCGGGACAAGCTCCGCTTTATCCTCCACGACTGCCGGGCCGCCGCCTGCATCGGATCGTTCAAGAAGGGGTCTCTGATCGAGGAGGCCGGCCGCGGGCTGACGGGGCTGCGGAAGATCTACCTCGACGGGGAGTGGCCCGCGGGCGCGGACCCGGGCGGCAAGGCGGGGGAAAGCCTGCCTGCCGTCTTTGCCGGCGGCGGTGGTCCGGAGCCCCTCCCGGGGACCATCGACATCGATCTGGCGGCCATCATCTACACCTCCGGCTCCACCGGGGTCCCCAAAGGGGTGATGATGACCCACCTGAGCATGACGAGCGCGGCCCACTCCATCAGCAGCTACCTGGAGGAGACCGAGGACGACGTCATCCTGAGCACCTTGCCCCTTTCCTTCGATTATGGCCTCTACCAGCCCATCATGGCCTTCAAGACCGGGGCGACGCTGGTCCTCGAAAAGTCCTTCAGCTATCCGTACCGGATCGTCAAGACCCTCCTTGACCGGCAGGTGACCGGTTTCCCCATTGTTCCCACCATGTCGGCCATCCTGCTGCAGCTCGATTTGCGGAACCACTCCTTCGACCACCTGCGGTTCATCAGCAACACCGCCGCGGCATTGCCGCCTTCGCATATCGAAAAGCTGCGGCTCGCCTTCCCCCGGACCAGAATCTACTCCATGTACGGCCTCACCGAGTGCAAACGGGTGGCCTACCTGCCGCCGGACCAGCTGGCGAAGCGGCCCGGCTCGGTGGGCAAGGCCATGCCGAACACCGAAGTCTTCATCGTCGATGAGCACGGGAACGAGCTGGGGCCGGGGCAAGTGGGGGAGCTGGTCATCCGGGGCGCCAACGTCATGTGCGGCTATTGGGAGAGGCCGGAGGAGACCGCGGCCCGGCTCAGGCCCGGCCGCTATCCGGGCGAGCGGCTGCTCTACTCCGGCGACCTGTTCACCATGGACGAGGAAGGATACCTCTATTTCGTGGCCCGGAAGGGGGAAGTCTTCAAGAGCCGCGGGGAAAAGGTGAGCCCCGTCGAGATCGAGAAGGTCTTGTACGAGCTGGACGGGGTGGTGCAGACGGCGGTGATCGGAATTCCGGACCCGGTGCTCGGCCATGCCATCAAGGCCTTCGTGGTCCCGGCGGCCGGCAGTCCCCTGAGCGCCGACCAGGTGCGCCGCCATTGCGCGGCCCGGCTCGAAGACTATCTGGTGCCCCAGCAGGTGGAGTTTCGGGAGGACCTGCCCAAGACCGAAACGGGCAAGCTGGACAAAAAGGCGCTCCATGGGCGTTGAGCAACCTCCAGGGGTCGAGCAGTACAGCCGCCATGTCAGTGCGGCCCATGTCGCCTTTCTAAGGCGGCTGGGGCTGGACGACCCCTTTTTCGACGGGGCCGGGGCCGCGGTGACCGACGGCACGGGCGTTTCATACATCGACTGCGTCGGCGGCTTCGGCATCACCAACCTGGGCCACAACCATCCCGCCATCCGCGCCGCCCTGATCGAGCAGCTCCGCGAGCCCACCGCCCTGGGCCGCCCCTTCATCACCCGTGTCCAGGCCCGGCTGGCCGAGCAGCTGGCCCGGATCTCGCCCGGGGACCTCGAATGCTCCTTTCTTTGCAACTCCGGCTCCGAGGCGGTGGATACCGCGATCAAGCTGGCCCGTCTCGCCACCGGCCGGCCGGGGATCGTCGCCGCGGCCAACTCCTTTCACGGCCTCACCATGGGCGCCCTGTCCGCCTCGGGTCTCCCCGGCTTCCGGAAACCCTTCGCGCCTTTGCTCCCGGGCATTACGCACGTGGCGTACAACAATGGGGACGACCTGGAGAAAGCGGTCACCGCGGAGACCTCGGCCGTTCTCCTGGAGCTGGTCCAGCACGAGGCCGGGGTCACGGTGGCCGACCGGGACTACGTGGCCGGGGTGCGCCGGCTGTGCGACCGGCGGGGGGTCCTGCTGATCATCGACGAGATCAAGACCGGGTTCGGGAAGACCGGAAAGATGCTCGCCTGCGAGCACTTCGACCTGGTTCCCGACCTTCTGGTCCTGGGCAAGGCCATGGGCGGCGGCGTCGTTCCCGTCGGCGCGGTGGTGGGCAAGCGCTCCCTGTGGCGCAAGTTCTCCCTTTCGTTCCCCATGTCGGCCTCGTCCTACGGCGGCAACGCCTTGGCCTGCCGGGCCGGACTGGCCGTCATTGACGTGCTCGGCGCGCCAGGTTTCCTGGAGGCGGCCCAAGAGAACGGGGCCCGCCTGCAGGCCGGCCTGCAGGAGTGCGTCAGCCGCCATCCCGGGTCCCTGCAGGGGGCGGCCGGCCTGGGAATGCTGACGGGCATGACCACGGCAGGCGCGAGGGAAGCGCTTGGCCTAGCGTCCGGCCTGCGGCGGCAGGGGGTCCTTGCCCTCCCGGCCTTCGGCAACCCGAAGGCCCTCATCTTCGAGCCGTGCCTGACCATCTCCCGGATCCAGGTCGAGGCGGTGCTCACCGCCCTGGAACGGGCCATTCTCCTCCAGGAGCAGTCGGAATGATGATCTCGGAAAAAGACCAATTTTTAACGCAGAGACGCAAAGGCGCAAAGGAAACCTGTTTGCTTTATAATAGTTTTTCTTTGCGACTCTGCGCTCTTGCGTTGTGTTTCAGGTTTTTGGGAGCTTACCCATGACGACCCAGCCCGTTGTCCAATGCAGTCAATGCGTTCTCGACAGCCGCTTCCCCGGCTTCCGCGTGGACGAAGAGGGGGTCTGCGGCCACTGCCGCCAGGCGCCGCCCGAGGCGACTGACGCCCAGCTGAAGGAGCAGGAGCGGAAGTTTCTCGCGCTGCTCGACCGGGAAAGGCCTAACAATTCCTATGATTGCGTTTTGGCGTACAGCGGGGGGAAGGACAGCACCTTTACCATGCATCTCCTCCGTTGGCGCTACAACCTGCGGGTGCTGGCGGTCACTTTCGACAACTGGTTCCAATCGGAGCGGGCCGCCGAGAACATCAGGAGCGTGCTGGCCAGGCTCGGGGCGGACCACTTGGCGGTTCGCCCAGATTATCAGCTGTTCCGGGAGGCGGTCCGGGTCTCGGCGCAGCACGAGCTCTATTCGAAGAAGGCCCTGGAGCGGGCCACCGGAATCTGCACCACCTGCCTGGCCCTGATCCGGTTTTCCTGCCTCCAGGTGGCCATCGAAAAGGAAGTGCCGTTCGTGGCCTTCGGCCTGTCCCCGGGGCAGGCCCCTCTTTCCACCGCCGTGTTTCAGAGCAATCCGGCCATGCTCCGCAAGATGCAGGATGCCATCCTGAACCCTCTGGTCCGCCACCTCGGGGACGGCATCAGACGCTACTTCCTCTCGGAGAGGCATTTGCAGCCGGATCGGCCTTCCCCGGTGATCATCAATCCGCTCGCCTTCGTCCGGTACAACGAGAAGGGGCTCTACAAGGTGGTGACCGGCCTGGGCTGGAAACAGCCCGCCGACACCGATGAAAATTCGACCAACTGCCGCTTGAACGGCTATGCCAACCAGGTGCATTTGAACCGGCACGGCTACCATCCCTATGCCTATGAGATCGCCGGGTTGGTCCGCCGGGGAGTCATTACGCGGGAGGAGGGGCTCAGCCGGCTGGCGGTGGAGCAGGAGGAGACTCCCGTGGTCAGGGCCGTCCGGCAGGAGCTCGGACTGTGAGCCTGGTGAGACCGTTTTCGGAAGGATACCGCTTCGGGAGGTGAAGCCAGGGCAATGAGCTGATATTCCACCTGGGGCGGAGCCTTGAGGTGCAGAGCTGATTTGTCGCTTTGGAAGACAGGCCGGAGGTCCAGAGCTCCGATTTGAAATCTTTGAATTGGAGGAATGGGACATGGGGTACGCGCATCTTCTGGAACGGCGGTTCATTCAGGTTCGAAGGAACCCGGGACGGGCCTTGCGGGTCATGCACGGCCTGGTCTGGGGGCTCATTCTCAAATCGGTCTTCCGGGTCACCAACCCCAACGTGAAGATCGGCCGGCAATTCCGGGCCTACGGTCGTCTCCGCATCCGCGGCCCCGGCCGGGTGATCATCGGCGACCGGGCTTGCGTGACCAAAGGGTTTCTGCGGACGCCCTGCATCCTGACCCACACGCCCGACTCCGAGGTGGTCCTGGGCGATGGCTGCAATTTGAGCGGCACCCGCATCAGCAGCATCTCATCCGTGGTGGTCGGCCGTGACGCGGTGCTGGCCAGCACCACCATTGCGGATTCGCTGATGATCCCGGCCCCGGACCAGGAGATCGACCGGCAGTGGCAGCAGCGGTATGTCCGGAAGGTCCGCATCGGCAGGCATTTCTGGGCCGGGGCCAACTCGTTCGTCGCCGGCGGTGCGGAAGTGGGGGATGAATGCGTCCTCGGGGCCGGGGCCGTGCTGCTCGGGGGGAAAGAATATCCCCCCTGCTCACTGCTCATGGGCAACCCGGCCAGAAGAATCGGGGAGGCGCGGTGAATGGGACGGCTCCTGGACAATCTCCGGACCGCTTACTACAAGATCAAATTCCAATATGTTCTGAGAAATGGCTCCTTCGGTCCGGGAACCGTGATCCGCTGCCGCCTGGAAGTGAAGGGGCCCGGCCGGTTCCGCATCGGGGCGGGGTGCCGTCTGGAGCCAGGGCTGTTCGGGGATGAGCACGTCACCATCTACACCCACCACCCGCGGGCCTTGGTGGCCATCGGCGACAACGTCACCCTGCGGGCCACCCGGTTCGGCAGCAGCCTGCGGATCACGGTCGAGGACGATGCAGTCCTCGAAGCCGCCTCGATCTACGATTCCGATTTCCATCACCTCAAGGCGGAGATGCGGAACGAGGCGAACTACGAGGGCGACCGGCAGGTGCTCATCGCCCGCGGATGCTATATCGGGCTGGAGAGCCAGTGCGCCAAGGGGGCATCCTTGGGAGAAGGAGCAATCCTGCTGCCCGCGGCGATCATCGGCACCAAGGCGGTCCCGGCCGGGGCCATGGTCGGCGGCAATCCCGCCATGCTGATGGCGGGCCCGCGAATCTGAGCGGGCCTGTCGGGGGCAGGTGGGCAATTGTCCATCCAGAAACGAGGATTTTCGTTCGAGTGCAAGGCGCGAGGGAGCCTGGAAGCGGAACGTGCTTCCTGCACGGGAGCATTTCCAGGCGACTGAGCAACGCAGCAATCGGGCGAAAAGACCGTTTCCTGGGGGGAAGAGGGAAAGGGCACGGAAGGAGAGAGTCCCATGTGCGGAATTGCCGGTATTTTCAGCTACTCGGCCCATGTCCCCAGGCGCCGCAGTCTGGAGCGGATGGTCTACACCCTCACCCACCGGGGACCGGACGGCTACGGATTCTTTGCCGACGAGATCGCCGGCCTGGCCCACGCCCGGCTCAGCATCGTCGACGTGGAGGGGGGCTGGCAGCCCATCCCCGACGAAGCCGGACGGCTTTGGCTCATCTGCAACGGCGAGATCTTCAACCATCCCGAGCTGCGGGCCGGCCTGCAGGCCCGGGGGCATCGGTTCCGCACCGATTCGGACGTGGAGGTGATCCTTCACCTTTACGAGGAAAAGGGCCCCCGGTGCCTCGCCGACCTCAACGGGCAGTTCGCCCTGGCCCTGTACGACCGGTATGAACAGTCGCTCTTCCTGGCCCGGGACCGGCTGGGCATTCTGCCTCTCTTCTATGCCCGGCACCAGGGGGCCTTCTACTTCGGCTCGGAGATGAAGGCGATCTTTGCCGCCGAGCCGGGGATCCCGCGGCGGCTCGACCCCGAGGTGCTCGCGGAGATCTTCGCCTTCTGGGCCCCGGTGGGCGAGCGCACCGTTTTCGAAGGGGTCAGGCAGCTGGAGCCGGGCCACTGGGCCACCGTCTCCCGGGACGGCACCGTGAAAATCGAGGAATATTGGGATTTCCCCAAGGTCGATCCTGACCGCCACCTCACCGAAGGGGAGGCGGTTCACCGCCTCCGGGAAATCCTGGGGGACGCCGTCCGGCTCAGGCTCCGGGCCGACGTGGAGGTGGGGGCCTATCTGAGCGGCGGGCTCGACTCCAGCACCATCGCCGCCCTGGGCCAGCGCCAGGCGGCCGCCACCCTGCGCACCTTTTCGGTGACCTTCGAGGACGCGGTCTTCGACGAGAGCGAGCAGCAGCAGGCCATGGTCCGGGCCATCGGGACCTGCCACCGGACCGTGGGCTGCACGGGCGGCAGCATCGGCGCGGTGTTCCCGGAAGTGGTCCGCCACATCGAGACCCCCATCCTCCGGACCGCCCCGGTCCCGCTCTATCTCCTGAGCGGCCTGGTGCGGGAAAGCGGCTGCAAGGTGGTGCTCACCGGCGAGGGGGCGGACGAGGTCTGGGGCGGCTACGACCTGTTCAAGGAGGCCAAGATCCGCGCCTTCATGGGGAAGGACCCGGGTTCGGCCCTTCGCCCCCTGCTCTTGAAACGGCTCTATCCCTACCTGGCCCTCTCGCCCACCCGGTCGGCGGCCTATGCCAGCCGCTTTTTCGCCAGCGAGTCGTCGCCGGAGCGCGATCCCTTCTTTGCCCACCGGCCGCGCTGGAAAACGAACGGGCAGCTCCAGCTCTTCTTTTCCCCCGAGGTCCGGGAGCGGTGCAACGGCAACCACATGGCCGCCCTGGAGCAGCGGTTCGCCGGCAAGCTGGAGGGCCTCGACTACTTTTCCCGGGCCCAGTACCTGGAATCCAAGCTGCTGCTGGCCAACTACCTGCTCTGCTCGCAGTCCGACCGGGTGGCCATGGCCCATTCCGTGGAGGCGAGGTTCCCGTTCCTGGACCACCGGATGGTGGAGCTCGCCTGGCAGGTGCCGCCCTTACTCCGGATGAAGGCGCTCAACGAGAAGAACATCCTCCGCAAGGCCGCACAGGGGTTGGTGCCCGAGGCCATCCTCGCCCGGAAGAAGCAGCCCTACATGGCCCCGGACCTGGGGAGCTTTTTCGGCCGGGAGAGCCCGGAGTATCTCGACTATTATCTTTCGCCCGTCCTGGTGCGCGAGGCGGGGCTTCTCGACCCCGAGCCGGTGGCGCAGCTTCTCGCCAAATGCCGCCAGCCAGGCCGGCGGGGATTCCGCGACAGCATGGCCTTCGTGGGCATCCTGTCCACCCAGATCCTCTACGAGACCTTCGTGCGCGCCTTTGCCTGCCCGACCCCGGAAGTCCTGCCGAACGTCAGGATCGGGCCGGTGCCGTCCGCGGCTGGGGCCGGCAGGAACTGAGCGGCCGCTCCGCCGTGGGTTGAAGCCCCATGGCGGTCTTTGGAAACGGTCGCAGGGTGCCGCAGAGGCGCGGCATCGGCCTGCGAGCTGGTCTCCAGCGGAAACGGTCTTTTCGTCCGATTGCTGCGTTGCTCAGTCGCCGAAAAATGATCACGCAAGGACTGCGCTCCGCTTTTTCGTATCCCCCGCGCCTTGCACTCGAACGAAAATCCTCGTTTCAGGATGGACACAAGCTCTCCATCGGCTAAGCGAACGGGCCGATAACAAAGCAGATGCGGTGCCCTGTGACGCTTACCCTCCCTTGGCCATCTCCCGTCTGGCCAGCCACATTCCCGGGAGCATGGGCAGCCAGAAGGTGAAACCGCGCAGGAGCAGCGTGGCCGCCAGTGCCGGGGCGAAGGGGACTTCGAACAGGTGGAGCATGGCAATCGAGGCCCCTTCGAAGGTCCCCAGGCCGCCGGGCACCACCAGCATCGTGCGGGTCACGGAGGCGATCATGTAGCTCGCCAGGGCAGGGGCAAACCCCAGGGGATGCCCGACGGCCCGCAGCATCATGAACAGGGTTGCGGCATGAATCAGAAAAACGAGCTCCTGCCAGCCGATCATTTGGGCGATCAGGGCCGGCCCTCCCGGCGTCCGCGGCATTCTCTCCAGGGCGGCTTCAAAATCGTGGGTCAGCGGGAATTTGCGCAGCCACTCGGCCGGGAGCAAGCGGGGGTGCCGGCGGAACCAGAAAATCGCCAGGGGGATGGCCAGGGCCACCAGGCCAAAGCCGGCCGTCATCGTGAGGAGCAGCTTGTCCAGCTTGCCTTGGAGCCAAATGACCAGCATGGCTCCGGCCACGCCGATGGCATAGGCCCAGTAATAGGCGACAAAGGTCAGCAGGATGGTGGTCATCGCCGCTTCGCGGGGGACCAGCCGCCGGTGGAGGGCCCGGGCCAGCAGCACGTTGCCGCTCAGCCCCCCCGAGGGGACGGCCTGGTCGGTGAAGAGCTTGGCCACCGCCAGCAGGATCATGCTCCCCAGGGGGAGAGCATACCCCAGCCGGGCGAGGATCAGCCGCCACCCCTTGGCGGCGCAAAAATAGGTGAGGAGCTGCAGGGCCGCACCGGCCAGGATCCAGAGGGGCGAAGCTCCGTAAAGGAGATCGAGGAATTGCCGTTCCTCCGCTCGGCCGGCGACCAGGATGATCACCCCCAGCAGCAGGATGATGCCGGTCACCCAGCCGACACGCCGCCCTCTCCGGGACGGAGCTGATCCGACCAGGGGAGGGCCGGGACGGTCGCTTCCATCCGCGGTGGGATCGTGCGGGATTTTCGAGGGCCGTTCCGCCACCGGATGGCTCACGGGGATTTTCGATCGAGGCGGCCCCGTCACCCGCTCGCGGCCACTTCCTCCTTGCGGGCTCTCTTCCAATACGGGTTGACCAGGTCCTCGAAGATGGCAAGGGCCGCTTCGGCGCCCATGCCGGCGGCGGTGACGATCTGCTTGTAGCCCCCCTCCACGTCGCCCGCCGAGTAGATGCCCGGCACCGTGGTCCGGTGGCGCTCGTCCCTCTTGACGTAGCCCTCGGGGGTGATCTCGGCCCCGATCCGGCGGGCGAGGTCCACCGCCGGCAAGTAGCCGATGGCGACGAACACCCCTTCCACCGGCTGCTCCCGCCTCTCCCCGGTCCGCACCTGCCGGAGGAGCACCGCTTCCACCTGGGCGGTCCCCCGGATTTCCTCCACCACGGTCTGGTAGACGACCGGAATGGCGGCTTCCTTCAGGCTGCGGACCAGCTCGTTCTGGGCGCGAAGCTCGGGGCCGCGGTGGACGATGCTCACCTCCACCCCGATGTTCTTGAGGTGGAGCGCCTCGGTCACGGCCGAGTTGCCGCCGCCTACCATGATCACCCGGCGGCCGGAAAAAAGCGGCCCGTCGCAGGTGCTGCAGTAGCTGACTCCCCGGCCCATGAGCCGGGCCTCGCCCGGCACGTCGAGCCGCCGGTAGGTGGCGCCGGTGGCGAGCAGCACCGCCCGGGCGGTAAGCCGCCGCCGGGTGGTGCGGACCACGATCGGCTCCCCCGGCTCGATGGCCATCACCTCCTCCCCCTGGAAGATGGTGGTGTACTCCAGGGCGTGGCTGACCATGATGTCCACCAGGGTCTTGCCGCCGACTTGGCTGAACCCGGGGTAGTTCTCCACCATGGGGGTGGTGGCCACCTGCCCGCCCAGCGGCCCCCGTTCGACGACCACCGACTTCAGGCCGCTCCGCTCGGCGTAGATGCCGGCGGTGAGCCCGGCCGGGCCGCCGCCCACGATGACCAGGTCGGTGGCCACCTCCTCGGCGTCGCTTTCCGGGATGAACACCCGCTGCTGCTCCAGCTTCCGGAGCGAGGCCACGAACAGCTCCTCGCTCTGGGCGCCCGCCGCGATGAGCTTGCCGTTGGCGATCACCTGCGGCACGCTGTGGGCGTTGTAGAGGTCGGCGATCTCCGGGCTCACCTGGACGTCGATGATCTCGAGACTGATCAGCCCCGGCCGCTCGATGGCCGCCTTGAGGGCGTTCACCGCCTGCTGCGGACAATAGGGGCAGGTGGGGCTGACGAACATGAGCACCTGCCGCGGCTCGGCGATCCTGGCGAGCTCCTGCCGGGCCGCTTCGCTCAGGTGGGTTTCCCGGTAGCCGAGCATGATCACCGCCTCGACGAAGGTGCGGCCCTCCTCCCCGAGCGGCGCGCCCAGCCAGCGGATCTTGAAGTGGTCCGGATCGAAGAGGAGGGTGGGGGCGTGCTTGATCTCCCATTTCCTGGCCAGCTCGTGCCCCAGGTCGTATTCCCGGAGGGTGACCTTGGGGGTGAGCTCACGGATGGCCCGGATGACCTGGCGGGCCCCCTGGGTGTAAGGATCTTCCCGGATCCGGCTGGTGAAGAGGATGAGGGGCACCTCATGCTCCAGCCGGCGGAAAATCTCCTCCAGGCGGGCGCGGGCCTGCTCAAGCACCGCCTGGGCCGTCCGGTCGTTTGCGGGACGGAGGCCGTCGGTCATGGGAGGGGCTTGGCCAGGGGATCAAGGATATCCATCACTGTCCTGCCGCCCCCGGCGCCATCGGCATCATCATCCGGCCGGGGGGGCCGGTCAGGCCCCTGACTTTCTGGCGCTGCTCCGGAGTGAGGACCTTCCGGGCCTCCGCCACCGCATTGATGGCGTTTTTCTGGATGGCCTTCCAGGTCTCGGTCTTCCTGTTAACGGCCTCGTCCGCCTTCTTCAGGTCGGGGGTCTCCTGAGACATGGCGCGGCGCAGGTCGAGCCCCGCGATCTCCATGTCGGCCCGGCCCTTGATGACCGCGGTGGCCAGGGCCTCCTCGAGGGTGTCCAGCCGCTGGAGCTGACCTTCGTTCAGGCCGAGGGCCTGGGCCTTGGCCTGGTAGGTGTTGATTTCCCGGAAGGCCCTATGGACGGTCATTCCCAAGCCCTGGCCACCCATCATTCCCATGCGGCCCATCATCGGTCCGCCCATGCCTCCACGCCAGCATTCGCCCATCATGCATCCACGCTGCATTCCCATCATGCCGCCCATCATCATGCCGGGGCCCATGCCCATGCCGCTGCCGCCCATCATGCGGCAGCCCGGGGTAGCCGCCCCATCGTCGATGTAGGCCCACGCAGGGGCGGCGAGGGTCAAGCTG
>JAJYKH010000415.1 GCA_021788685.1 Deltaproteobacteria bacterium
CAGAATGACCTCGATGCCGGCCCGGTGCAGCGCCTTTACCATCTTCTTGAGCTCGAGGACCTGCTCGCCGCGGCTCCCCATGCTGGAATAGCTCGCTTCCGGCGCGAAGTAGCCGATGGTGTTGTACCCCCAGTAATTGGAAAGCCCCTTGCCGATGAGCAGCCGGTCGTCCAGGTGATGGTGCACGGGCAGCAGCTCGATGGCGGTGACGCCGAGCTGCTGGAGGTGCTCGATCACCGGCGGGGCGATGAGCCCGGAGTAAGTGCCCCGCTTGTTCTCGTCCACCTCCGGGTGGAGGCGGGTCAGGCCTTTGACGTGGGCCTCGTAAATCACCGTCTCGTTCCAGAATCGGCGCGGGGATATATCATTTTCCCAATCGAAAAAAGGGTCGGTGACCACGCATTTGGGAATGAAAGGCGTGGAATCGCGTTCGTCGTACGAGAGGTCCTCCCCTTTGGCGCCGATGGTGTACCCGAACAGGGCGTCGTCCCAGCGCACGCTGCCGTCGATCGCCTTGGCGTAGGGGTCGAGAAGGACCTTGTGGGAATTGAAGCGGTGCCCTTTCTCCGGCTCATAAGGGCCGTGCACCCGGTAGGCATAAAGCTGGGGCGGCCTGATGTCCGGCAGGAAGCAGTGCCAGACGTGGCCGCTCTTTTCGACCAGGGGGATGACCGCGGCGGGCTCGGTATCACCGCTCTCATCATAGAGAAGGAGCTGCACGCCGGCGGCATTCTCCCCAAAGATGGCGAAGTTCGTGCCCTCGCCGTTCCAGGTGGCGCCGAGCGGATAAGGCCGCCCTGGCCAGACTTCCAGCGGGCTCATGGGCTGTTCCTTTTGGGTACGGCAGGCAGATGGGCTGCCGGCCAATGGGGGAAGGCGAGTGGTCGTGAGCTTCAGAACAAACAGCGGGCGAATGTGCTACCAGGGTAGCGAACGAAGAAAAGAAAAGTCAATTCCCGGTCATGAGGGCTTGTCGGCGACAATCCAGACGGAGAACCGGCCGTTGGGCAGGATGGCCGCTGCCGCCCCGCAGGCGGCCGCCATTTGGGCGATGCGCTCCGGAGACGGGAACCAGCTTCCCATGAGGAGGAGCTTTTCGAGAAGAACCAGGAGCCGCACGGCTGGCCGCCTCCGGTCGAATTCCTGGATCACCAGCCGGCCGCCCGGCTCCAGCACCCGGAAGAGCTCGCAAAGGACCTCCTGCGGATCGGCGAAGTGGTGCAGGGCGTCCACCACCAGGATGCGGGCGAAGCTCCGGGCGGGAAAGGGAAGCCGGCGAACGTCGGCCCGGACGGCATGCAGGGCCTCCTTTCGCCGGGCCTGCCGCAGCATGGGAAGGGAAAGGTCGAGCACCACCACCCGGCCGACCGCCCCGGCCAGCCGGAATGAAACCCGGCCTGTGCCGCCCCCGGCATCGAGAAGCCCGCCCGAGGCCGGCAAACGGAGCAGCTCCCGGAGCTTCGCGGCATCCGCGGGCGGGGCCAGCCGGTCGTAGACGGGGGCCAGCCAGTCGAAGTGGACGTTGACCGGCCGCTCCGGGCCGAAGCGCAGCTTCATTCTGCCATATTAGCACGATCCGCCGTTTAGCGGATGCGGATGGCCCGGGCCAGGGCGGCCAGAAGCTCCCCGGCCGCCAGCGGCTTCAGGAGAATTTCCCGGATGCCGATGGCCCGGGCCTTGTCTTCGTCCAGCATCTCGGCGAACCCGCTCACGAGGACGACCGGCATGCCGGGGCGAAGGGCGAGGATCTTGCGGGCCAGCTCGGTGCCCGTGAGGTGGGGCATGATCTGGTCGGTCACCACCAGGTCGAACGCCCCCGGCTGGGCGGCGAAGGCCGCCCACGCCTCGCTGCTGTCGGTGAAGGCCGAAACCCGGCATCCCGATCGCCCGAGCAGCCTGCGGCCCAGCTCGGCAATGGCCGCTTCGTCGTCCACGAACAGGACCCGGGTGCCGGCTGGGAGCTGTCCGGTTTCTTCGTCTTCTTTTTCCGCGAGACTGACGGCGGCCGCGAGGGGGAGATGGACCTCGAACCGGGTCCCTTCGCCCGGGGCGCTCTCGACGAAAATCCGGCCGCCGTGGGCCCCCACGATGCCGTGCACGGTGGCCAGGCCGAGGCCCGTTCCTTCCCCCGGCCCCTTGGTGGTGAAATAGGGGTCGAAGATGCGCTCCTGGACCTCTCTCGTCATTCCGTGGCCGGTGTCGGTCACCGCCAGCCGCGCATATCCCGCCGCGCCCGGCCCGGTTTCTCCGGGCATGGGCTCCATCTCATCCAGCCCGATGGTGAGGACCCCGCCCCCCTGGCGCATGGCGTGGTAAGCATTGGTGGCGAGGTTCATGAGCACCTGGTGGATCTGGGTCATGTCCGCGTTGACCGGCCGGCAGGAGGGGTCAATCTCCTCCCGGATCTCGATGGTGCTCGGCAGGAAGGCGCGAAGCGATTTGGAAACCTCCTTGACGAGGGGCTGCAGCAGCCCGGACCGCCGCTCCTGCTCCGTCTGCCGGCTAAAGGTGAGGATCTGCTTGATGAGCTCCGCCGCCCGCCCCACGCTTTTGACGATCTGCACCAGGTTTTCGCGGTGCTCGCTGCCCTCCGGCAGCTCTTTGATGCTGAGCTGGGCGTACCCGAGGATGGGCTGGAGGATGTTGTTGAAGTCGTGGGCGATGCCGCC
>JAJYKH010000041.1 GCA_021788685.1 Deltaproteobacteria bacterium
GGCCGGCGCGGCGATGGCGGAGATTTTGCGGTAGGCGACGTACCGCTGGTCGGGGTCGGCGATGTAGCGTTCGGGGATGTAGGCGGAGAGGGTGAGATTGATCTCGGGGTCGATCTCTTCCTCTGCGAGTGTTTCCTCGCCGGAGGCCGCCTTGCGCTTCAGGTCCTCCACCGTGCGCTGGAGGAGGTCGAGATAGAGGTCGTAGCCCACCGCCGCAATGTGGCCGCTCTGCGATTCCCCCAGGATGTTCCCGCCGCCGCGGATCTGCAGGTCGCTCATCGCCAGCTTGAAGCCGCCTCCCAGCTCGTGATAGTCCATGAGGGCGCGCAGCCGCTGCTGGGCGTCCTTGGAGAGGCCGTCGAGGGAAGGCACGAGCAGGTAGGCGTAGGCCTGCTCGCTCGAGCGGCCCACCCGCCCCCGCAGCTGGTAGATCTCGGCCAGCCCCAGCCGGTCGGCCCGGGTGATGATGATGGTGTTGGCGTTGGGAATGTCCAGCCCCGACTCCACGATGGTGGTGCAGACCAGGACGTCCACCTCCCGCCGGATGAAGCGGACCATGATCTCTTCGAGCTGCTTGGGGGGCATCTGGCCGTGGGCCACCGCCACCCGGGCGGCGGGCACCAGCTTCTGCACCCGGTGGGCCACCTCCTGGATCGACAGCACCCGGTTGTGGACCAGGAAAACCTGGCCACCCCGCCTGAGCTCCCGGCCGACCGCCTCCTTGATCACCAGGTCGTCGTAACGGGCCACGAAGGTCCTGACGCTCCGGCGCTCCTCGGGCGGGGTGCTGATCACCGACAGGTCGCGCACCCCGAGAAGGGACATCTGCAAGGTCCGGGGAATGGGGGTGGCGGTGAGGGTGAGCACGTCCACCCGGCTGCGGAGCTTCTTGATCTTCTCCTTGTGGGTCACCCCGAAGCGGTGCTCCTCGTCCACGATGAGGAGCCCCAGCCGCCTGAACTGGACATCCTTCGACAGCAGCCGGTGGGTGCCGATGACGATGTCCACCTTGCCGGCGGCCAGGTCCCGGAGGACCTTCTTCTGGTCGGCCGCGGTGCGGAACCGGCTGAGGGTCTCCAGCCGCACCGGAAAGCCCGCGAACCGTTCCCGGAACGTCTCGGCGTGCTGCTCGGCCAGCACGGTGGTGGGCACCAGCACCGCCACCTGATGACTGTCGAGGATGACCTTGAAGGCGGCCCGCACGGCGATCTCGGTCTTGCCGAAGCCCACGTCGCCGCAGATCAGCCGGTCCATGGGCCGGCCGGAGACCAGGTCGTCGAGCACCTCGTTGATCGCCTTGAGCTGGCCGGAGGTCTCGTCGAAGGGAAAGGACTCCTCCAGCTCGTGGTAGAGCTCGTCGGGCGACGAGAAGGCGATCCCCTGCTCCATCTGCCTCCGGGCATAGAGGTCGAGCAGGTCCTGGGCCACCTTCCAGACCGCGTCCTTGACCTTCCGGGTGGTCGCCGCCCACGATTTGCCCCCCAGCTTGTCGAGCTTGGGGGTCTTGTCCGGGAGGCCCTGGTACTTGGAGATGGTGTTGAGCCGGTCCACCGGCACGTAGAGCCGGTCCTGCTCCTGATAGGAGATCTGGAGGAAATCGTTCGGCACCCCTTTGAGGGTCAGGTTGACGATGCCCTCGTAGACCCCGATGCCGTGCTGCCGGTGCACCACCAGGTCGCCGTGCCGGAGCTCCTCGAAGCGGACGCCGCCATCCCTGGGGGCGGCGGCCTTCCTGCCCCGCTTGCCCAGCCCCAGCCGCCGCTCCCCGAACAGCTCGTTTTCGGACAGGACGTGGAGCCTGGCCCCGGGGAGGTCGAACCCCTCGCTCAGGGGCGAGCCGTAGAGGAGGACTGCCTTCTGCCCCAAATGGTCGGGCCGGAAGGGCGCCTCGACCACGGCCACCGGCAGCTGGTGCTGGTGGAGCAGGTCCGCCAGGTGACGGGCATGGCGGGAGGAACGGCAGGCGAACAGGATCTCGTCGCCTTGGGCGAGCCAGCGGTGGAGGTGGGCGGCGAGCGGCGCGAGCAGGCCGCTCTTCTTGCGGGCCAGGTCGATATCCTGCCGGATGAGGGTGTGGGGGACGGCGGCCACCGCCACGGTGTCGGCCTCCGGCTCGGGGGCGGCCAGCTCGTAAAGGCGGAGCTGGGTCCTGCCCCCCAGCAGGGTTTCGATCTCCTCGGCGGCGAGGAAGAGCTCTCCGGGCGGCAGGGCAGGGGCTCCCGTTTCCCGGGCCTCCTCGTAATTGGCCGCGGCCCGCTCCAGGACCTCGTCCATGGTGCGCCGGACGGCGGCGGGGTCGACCAGCACCATCCGGGTGTCCGGGGGCAGGAAATCGAGCGGTGGAGCCAGGCGGGGATAGAAGAGGGGCAGAAAATGCTCGATTCCCGGAAACCGGCGCCCGGTGGTGATTTTTTCGAGGGGCTCCGAATATTTCTCCTTGTCCCACCCGAGCTCCTCCGCCCGCTGCCGGAAGCGGGCGGCCACCTCTCCGGCCCCCGCCAGCGGAAACAGGGTGTCACGCACCGGCAGGAGGACCGCCTCCTCGATCGGCTCGATGGAGCGCTGGCTGATGGGATCGAATAGCCGGATCGATTCCAGGGTGTCCCCGAAGAAATCGAGGCGGAGGGGCGCCTCGAAGCCGGGGGCGAAGATGTCGAGGATGGAGCCCCGCACGCTCAGCTCGCCCACGTTCTGCGCCAGCGACATCGGCTCGTAGCCGGCCTCGGTCAGATGGCCGACCAAGGCCTCCCGATCGACCTCCTCGCCGCTGATGACCAGCTCGGCCAACCCCGCCAGCCGTTCTTTCGGCAGCACCCGCCGGAGAATGGCCTCGGCGGAGGCGACCATCACCAGCGGCGGCGCGGCGGCAAGCATCTGGTAGAGGGCTGCCAGGCGGGCGGCCACGATGGCGCCGTCCGGAGAGAGCGGGGCGTAGGCGGGAATGTCGTAGCCGGGGTAGAGGTGGACCGGGAGGTCGGTGAACAGCTTCAGGTCCTGCCGGAACAGGGCGGCCTGCCGTTCGGATGGGAGGATGCAGCAGAGGGGAGGCTCCGCCCCGGCGGCGGCGCGGGCCGCCAGAAAAGCGGCCACGCCTCCCCGCAAGCCGGTGGCGGCGACGGAATGGCCCTGCTGAAACCTGCCCAGCAACCTCTCGATATCCTGCTGCACGGAAGGAGAAACGGCCGGTTCGGCCGCGCGGTAAGGGTGAGTTGGACGGATGCTGGCCCCGGTCGGAAAGGGCGCCAGCCGAGGGGGCGGCAGGCCAGGTCAGCCATCGGCGACCCGGCCTGCCGGAAATGGCGCCTCCCTAGAAGGCCCCGCCGATACTGAAGTCCCAGCTGCTCGCTTTTTCGTCCCCGACGGGATTCAGGTTCTTGCCCCATTCCAGGCGCAGGGGGCCCATGGGGGAGAGCCACCGGAAGCCGAGACCGGCGCTGGTCCGGACCCGATCGTAAATCGTTTTGGGAATGTCGTCGTCGATCGAGTCGCCGGCATCATAGAAGATCACGCCCTTCAGACCCGCCTCCTTGACCAGGGGGAAGATGTACTCGAAATTAGTATACCACATGGTCACACCGCCGACCTTTTCAAGCACGCCCACCCCGTTGGGCTCCCTGGGGCTGATGTCCCCGTAGTCGAAGCCCCGCACGCTGTTGAGGCCGCCCAGGTAGAACCGCTCGAAAACCGGCAGCTTGCCGGCCTCGTTTTCGATGACGTGGCCGGCCGAGCCCCGGACATGGAAGGTGGTGTCCCAGCGGAAGGGGAAGTACCAGCCGGATGTGGCCTGGAATTGGGTGAACTGGGCATCGCCCCCCAGCGGTCCGCCGGCATACCGCATGCTGATGGAATTGAGAGACCCCTTGGTCGGATCATAGGGGCGGTTGCGGGTATCCCGCTCGAAGGCGAGCCTGAAGGCGCTGGTGATGTTGAGGTTCAGGGATTCCTCAATGGGAAGGGAGGCATAGGGGCTCACGTCCGAGAGGGTGGTGTTGTCGTAGGAGTAGCCCCAGAACACTTTCCATCGTTCCCAAATGGGGTAGCCGAACCGGAGCGCGCCGCCAAGCGACTTCCGGGAGTAGTCGTCGTAGTCCCGGCTCCAATTGTAAAGATCGACCCCCACCAGGAGCTTGGAATCGTTGAAGTGCGGCTCGGTGAAGCTCAGGTTGTAAAGGGTGCTCTTGCCGCTCAGTTGGGTCTGGAGGGCGACCCGTTCGCCTTTGCCGAGGAAGTTGTCCTGGCTGATTTCGGCCATGAACAGGAGCTGGTCCACCGAGCTGTAGCCGGCGCCGATGCTGAAGGAGCCGGTGGGCTTTTCCTTGACGTCGACCAGGACATCCATGAGGTCCTGGCTGGCGGTGGGCTGGGGCGTGATGTTGACCTCCTCGAAATAGCCGAGCCGCTGCAGGTTCTCGTTGCTCCTCTTGATAGCCCCTGCGTTGAAGACGTCGTTTTCGGAAACCTCCATTTCGCGGCGGATGACCTTGTCCCGGGTCCGGGTGTTGCCGCGGATGATGATGCGGTTGATGTGCACCAGGTTGCCCTTGGTCATATTGATGGTGACGTTCACCTTCTTCTGCTGGGCGTCCTTGTCCACGGAGGGAGTGGCGTCCGCGAAGGCGTACCCCTTGTCGGCGTAGCGGTCGGTGAGGCGCAGGATGTCCTCCCGCAGGACCTTGCGGCTGAAGTAGCGCTCATCTTTGAGCTTCAGGAGCTTGAGCAGCTCCTCCTTGGGGGCGATGAGGTCGCCGCCCAGATCCACCTTACCCACTTCGTAGCGCTGGCCTTCGGAGATGTTGAAGGTCACGTACAGCCATCCGCCTTCCTGCTTGATCTCCGGTGCCGCCACCGCGGCATCGATATAGCCGTTGTTGTTGTAAAAGGCGTTGATGCGGTCGGCATCCTGATCCACCACGTCGCGCTTGAGCACCCCGGAGTCGGTCAGCCAGGAGAAGAAGCCTTTCTTGGAGGTGGAGATGACCTTCCGCAGCTCCTTGGCGGAGAACGCCTTGTTCCCCACGAAGTTGATCTCCTTGATGTAGACTTTCTTGCCTTCGTGGATGACGAAATCGACGTTCACCTCGTCCGCCTTGGGATAGGTGAGCTTGGCCGTCACTTCCGTATTGTAGAATCCCTTGTCCTTGTACAGGTGGCGGATACTCTCCACCGATTCCTGGACATCCTTGGAGTTGATGATGTTGTTGGCCTTGACGGTGATGACTCCGCGGATATCTTCCTCCTTCACCTTGTCCTCGCCGGTGATATTGACCTGCCCGATAACCGGCTTTTCCTTCACGACGAAGGTGACAATCTTGCCCCGGGGCGTGTCGGTCGCGTCGACTTTCACGTCCTCGAAGTACCCCATGCCGAATACCTTCTTGATGTCGTCCCTGATGAGGTCGGGCTGGTAGCGGCTGCCTGCGGCGCTTTGGATGTTCCGGAGGATGGCGCCGGCCTCGATCCGCTCGTTCCCGGACACCTCCACCTTGGCGATGAGGAAGGAGCGGTCGGCATAGGCCAGCACCTTATCCACCAGGGTGGCCATGGCCCGGTCGAGGTCGGCCGGGTCGGCGGCTTCCGCGTAGAAGTATTCGGGCCGGGCGGTCGAGAGCAGGTCGTGGGCCGCCATGTCGATGCTCAACCCGGTGCCGGCCTTGGTGATGCTGCCAACGGCCAGGTAGTCGAGGTGCTTGCCGGCCGCGAAGGCCCGCAGCTTCTCCATTGGGGGCGGCCAGGCTCCCTCGTAGTCGAAGGCGGCCTTGGCTTTCTCCCGGGGGAGCATCTCCTCGCCTTTGGCCTGCACGGCCGTCTGGAGGGCCTTGTCCGCCAATTCCGCAAGCTGGGCATTTTCCGCGGGCGCGTTGACTTTCAGGGGCAGAAAGAGGGTCTTCTGCTGGGCGGCAGCAGGCGAAGCGAGGTTCAGGAGCAGCAACAGCATGAAAAGGGCCCCTGCGGCCATACCGGCGGAACGCCGGCCGGAGTGGGGCCGGAGAAGATCGTGAGTCATCGCTTCGGTGTCCTGGAGAGGGTGAGAGTTGCGCCCCAACGGCCGTCTGCCCGTTTGCCAGGGGGCGCACGTCTTCGGGATTCAGCCCTTTGGGTTGTCATCCGAAAACGATGACCTTGTCACTTAGCAAGCAATCTCGATACTGTCAAGCTTTTGCCGATTTTGACTGCGTGCGCTTCGGAAGGAAGACCCCAGATCATCGCCCGTGAGTAACCGTGAGCGGTTTCAGCATTTGTAAACGTCCACAGGGTGCCGCAGATCCGAGGAAGAGGCCTGTCCGCTATACATCAGTATGCGGACAGGCCGATGACGACGGAGATGCGGTGCCATGTGGACGTTTCAGGAGGGGTGCAGCTTCCCTTCGGCCAGGGTGAGGCAGCGGTCCATCCGGGCCGCCAGGTCGGGGTTGTGGGTGACCATGATGACGGAAATGGCGTAGGCGGCGTTCAGCTCCTGGATCAGCTCGAACACCCGGAAGCCGGTTTTGGGATCGAGGTTGCCGGTGGGCTCGTCGGCCAGGAGCAGGGCGGGCTTCATGATGATGGCCCGGGCCAGGGCGACCCGCTGCTGCTCGCCGCCGGAGAGCTCCCCCACCCGGTGGGTGGTGCGCTGGGCCAGGCCGACCTTCGTCAGCAGCACCACCGCCTCCTCCGCAAGCCCGTTCTTCTCCAGGCCGGCGATCAGCCCGGGCATCATCACGTTTTCCAAGGCGGTGAACTCGGGCAGGAGGTGGTGGAACTGGAAGACGAATCCCATGGTCCGGTTGCGGAAGAGCGAGAGCTCGGCATCGCTCCGCCGGAAGATGTCCTCGCCGCGGAACAACCATGCGCCGCCGTCCGGACGGTCGATGGTGCCCAGCACGTGGAGGAGGGTGGTCTTGCCGGTGCCCGAGGCGCCGACGATGGCGATGCGCTCCCCCCGGGCGATGGTGAGGTCCACCCCCTGGAGCACCTCCAGCCTGCTGGCGCCTTCCTGAAAGCTCTTTTCAAGCCCCACGGCCTGGAAATAGACGCCTTCCTCGGGAACGGAGTCGGCCGGCAGGGCGCTGGGGGCTGGCATCGTGGCTTGGCCGGGCATGATCAGTACCGCAGGGCCTCGGCGGGGCGGACCCGCGAGGCCTGCCAGGAGGGGTACAGGGTTGCCCCCAGGGTGATGAGCACGGCCGCCACGGCCACCAGGGTGACGTCCTGGGGGAGCACCCGGATAGGCAGGGTGGACATCGGGTAGACATCGCTCGGCAGCTTGATGAAGTGGTAGCGGCTCAGGATCTCGCAGAGGCCCAACCCGCCGGCCACCCCGAGCAGTGTCCCGGTGACGCCGATCACCAGCCCCTCGTAGACGAAGATGCGCATGATGCTCGCGGAGGTCGCCCCCATCGATTTCAGGATGGCGATCTCCTTGGCCTTTTCCATCACCACCATGATGAGGGTGCTCACGATGTTGAAGGCGGCCACCAGGACGATCAGGGCCAGGATGACGAACATCGCCGTCTTTTCCAGCTGGAGGGCGGAGAAGAGGTTCCTGTTCATGCTCATCCAGTCCTTGGCGACGAACTCGGGCCCGAGCCGCCGATCGACCGCCTCGGCAATGCGGCCGGCCTGGTAGATGTCGGAAACCTTCACCTCCAGCCCGTGCACCGCGCTGTCGAGATCGAGGAAGCTTTGGGCCGCCGGGATGGAGACGAAGGCCAGGGCCGAATCGTACTCGAACATGCCGGTTTCGAAGATGCCGACCACCCGGAAGGTCTTCATTTTGGGGATCACCCCCATGGGGGTGAGGTTGCCGGCGGCGGAGATGAGACGCACAGAGTCGCCCGCGAAGACCCCCAGCTCCTTGGCGAGCTCCTTGCCGAGGATGATGCCGGGCGGGGTCCCCGGCGCCCCGGGCGCTTCGAGGGCGGCTAGGCTGCCGACTTTCAGGTGGCGGCCGATGTTGAGCACCTTGCCAGCGCTCTCCGGGTCGATCCCCCGCAGAATGGCGCCGGTGCCTTCATCGCCGCTGGTGATCATCGCCTGGGAGTAAATGTAGGGGGTAACCGCGGTAACCCCTTTCACGTCGGCGACCTTTTTTTCAAGGGCGCGGTAGTCGTAGACCACGTCCCCGAACTTCTGGACCACCACGTGGGCGTTGATGCCGAGGATTTTTTCCCGCAGCTCGGAGGTAAAGCCGGTCATGACCGCGAGCACCACGATGAGGGCGGTCACCCCCACGGTGACTCCCGCCACGGAGATGAGGGAAATGAGGGAGATGAAGCGCTGCTTGCGCTTGGCCTTCAGGTAGCGCAAACAGATGAACCACTCGAAGCGCACTATCGTCGGGACCTCAGGTTATTCGCCGCGCTCGGGGCGCAGATGGGGAAAGAGGATGACATCCCGGATGGAAGGGGAGTCGGTGAGCAGCATCACCAGCCGGTCGATGCCGATTCCCTGCCCGGCGGCCGGCGGCATCCCGTATTCGAGCGCCCGGACGAAATCCTTGTCCACCTCCGGGAAGATCTCCTCGTCATCGCCCCGCTCGGCAATCTGTTTTTCGAATCGCTGCCGCTGGTCCACCGGGTCGTTGAGCTCGCTGAAGGCATTGGCCATTTCCCGGCCGGTGATGAACAGCTCGAAGCGGTCGGTCACCTCCGGATTCTGCTCGTTGCGGCGGGCAAGCGGGGAGACCTCGGTGGGGTAGGCGGTGATGAAGGTGGGGTCGATGAGCTTCTCCTCCACCAGGAGCTCGAACAGCTCGGTCTTGGCCTTGCCCGGGCCGGCCTGGGGCGGCAGCTCGATGCCCCTCTCCCGGGCCGCGGCCATGATCTTTGCCGGGTCGGCAACCGTGCCCGGCGCGAGCCCCCCCACCGCCACCAGGGCCTCCTCCAGGGTGTATCGCCGCCAGGGGGGGGTGAGGTCCACCTCCTGCCCCTGGTAGGTGACCACCATGGAGCCGGTCACCTCGGCGGCAATCCAGGAGATCATCTCCTCGGTGAGATCCATGAGGTCGTGGTAGGAGGCGTACGCCTGGTAGAACTCGAGCATGGTGAACTCGGGGTTGTGGCGGGTGGAGAGCCCCTCGTTGCGGAAGTTGCGGTTGATCTCGAAAACCCGCTCGAAGCCGCCCACCAGCAGCCGCTTGAGGTAGAGCTCCGGGGCGATCCGCAGGTAGAGGTCGATGCCCAGCGCGTTGTGATGGGTCTTGAAGGGCCGGGCGGTGGCCCCCCCGGCAATGGGCTGCATCATGGGGGTCTCGACTTCGAGGAAGCCCCGGTTGACCAGGAACTCGCGCACGAGCTGAATGATCTCCACCCGCTTGCGGAAGGTCTCCCGCACCTCGGGATTGACCATGAGATCGACATACCGCTGGCGATACCGGACCTCGACGTCAGTCAGGCCGTGGAACTTCTCGGGCAGGGGGCGCAGCGATTTGGTCACCAGCTGGGCACTTTCGGCGTGGAGAGTCAGCTCCCCGGTCTTGGTCCGGAACAGGCGGCCGGAAAAGCCCGCCAGATCGCCCATGTCGAACTTCTTGAAGGCGGCGTAGCTCTCTTCGCCTACGGCTTCCTTCTTGACGTAGATCTGGATGCGGCCGGATTCGTCCTGGATCTGGAGGAAGGTGGCCTTGCCGAATTTGCGCAGGGCAACGATGCGGCCGGCCACCGTGTAGAGCGGCCCGCTTTCGGGGGAGGTTTCGGCGGTCACCCGCTCGCCGTCGGCGAGCAGCTCGGTCACCCGGTGGGTGGGACGGAAGGTGTTGCCGTACAGAGGGATGCCCGCCTGGGCAAGCTCGTCGGCTTTCTGCCGGCGCTGGGTCAGGATGAGGTTCAGTTCGTCCATGGTGATCGGGGGTGGGCATTGCCCACCGGAAAGTAAAGGGCTCGAAAGGCGGGCGATGCCCGCCCTACAGGTACTTGGCCCGCAGGGATGCCGAGAGGTCGCGGGTGAGCGCGAGCACGCGGCGGGCGAGCTCCGGCGCGAGCGACCCGGTGCCGCAGCTGGGGGTGATCAGCGTCTGCCGGAGAAGGGCGGGCAGGTCCCACCGGCCGCCGGCGAGCAGGGCCGCCTGCTTTTCCCATCGGCGCGCCAGGGAATCCGCGGTTTCCTTCCGGATGGCTTCTTCCTCGGAGGTGGGCACCAGCCCCCAGGCGATGATTCCGCCCCGGTCCAGAAGCGAAAGCAGCTGCTCGCGGCAGGTGATCAGCCGGTCGAAGTAGCTGTAGGCGTCGAAGCTGAGGATGTCGAGCGGGAGGGAGAGCAGGAAATTCCAGTCGGTGTTGGCGCAGACATGGACCCCCGCGAGGCCCCCCGCCTGCTGCGCCGCCCCGATCACCTCCCGCAGGTCCTGCCCGATGTCATCGAGGGAAATGCTGATGAAGGAGGACGAGCCCAGCCCCGCCAGGGCGGGCTCATCGATGAACAGGATCACCGGCAGCCCCATCTCCTTCAAGAAGCGGACCTGCCAGGCGGCCTTCATGGCCAGGCCCTTCACCGCCATTTCCCGGATGGTGGGATCGTAGTAGCCGAGCCTCTGGTTCTGGTCAGTGAGCCCGGTCAGCAGGGTAAATGGACCGGTGACCTGGCCCTTGACCGCGACGATCCCCGGTTTGGAGCCGCATTCCTCCCGGAGGAGGTAAAGCCCCCCGGCCCGCTCGCGGGTGACGCCGAAAGGCGACCGGGGCAGGGGAGCAGGCGACTCGCTTTCCTGGAGGTAGGCCTCGAAGAAGCGGAGGAGCTGCTCCTGGAACTGCTCCGCGCCGGCATCGATGTACGTCTTTTCGCCTTCCACGACCCCGGGGAGCCCTTCGATGAACTGGCTCATCATCCCTTCCCGGGGATTGGCCGGCAGCTGGGGCCAGAGCGGGATCTCCGGGGTATGCGCGAAGATCAAGGCCAGGGCCTCGCGGTGGTCCGCCACCGGCAGGCTGCCGATCAGGGTGGCGCGGCCGGAGGCGGCGAAACCGGCGGCGCTGGACTTTGTCTTTTCTGGTGGCATGTGGGAAATTCGGTGTGGCCAAAGTGATGGGGGCCGCGGGCCCCCGGATGGACCAGGACGTACTAGCTATCAGGTATGGGGGGTGATGTCAACCAATTTCAGCCCTCGGCGGGCGGGGGCTGCCTAGCACAAAAAGGGTTTCGCGGCACCGAAGCGACTCCTGCAGGTCCTGCCGCTGCTCTTGACTGAGGTGGCGAAGTTGGTTATTTTTTGCTCTTCTCTTCTGGCGCAACTTGCGCAGGGGCAACCCGCTTGGGGCCGATACCCGCTTTGTGGCTGGTCCCGCGCAGGTCCGCGAAGCGGCGGCCGTGCGGGCGTGAGCAGATGCGTCCCGCGCTTCCATTTGGCGAGAGTGGCGGAACTGGTAGACGCACTGGACTTAGGATCCAGCCCACTCCGGTGGATGGGGGTTCAACTCCCCCCTCTCGCACCATCACGGCTGTGTTTCCACACCGGTACCCGCCCGGAAATCTTCGCATATCACTTGCCACGGAACCTATTATAGTATAAGTACAGGCGATCGACGGCCGAGGCGTCCGCCCCGTCCTGATGCGGCAAAATCGATAATCTCGCAAAAAGCTCCAGCCTCGGCGGGCGGGAACGAGAAAACAACAAGTTGCACAACGCGGGCCGTCGGCGGAGCGGCTTTTGCGAGGCCGACAAATTGGCGGGAACCGAAAAAATCGCAGGCATCGGTTCCCATTCGTGCTTATCAGTTTTTCGATACCGAGATCGAGAGAAAGCGAAAAAAGGAAGGATTTGCATGCAAGTTACCGTCGAAGAAGTCAGTCCGTTGACCAGGAAGCTGAAAATCGAGCTGGACCGGGAGCAGGTGAGCAGGGAGAAAGAGGCCGCCTACCGCGATCTGGGCGCCAAGGTCTCCGTCAAGGGGTTCCGGAAAGGCAAGGTGCCCCGCAAGGTGCTCGAAAAGAGCTACGGGGCCAAGGTGGAATATGACCTCAGTGAAAAGCTGATCAAAGAGAGCTACTTCGACGCCCTGGAGCAGAGCCGGCTCGATGCAGTGGTCCACCCGGAGGTCACCAGCCAGAGCTTCACCTCCGAGGGCACCTTCGTTTACGAAGCCGATATTGACATCAGACCGCAGTTCGAGCTCGGCGGCTACAAGGGAATCGAAATCGAGCAGCCGGAAATCGTGGTCCCTGATGACGAGGTGGCTAGGGAGCTGGAAAGCCTGCGCCGCCAGAATGCCCCCTTGCGCAACGTGGAAGGCGACCGCGCCATCGAGGACGGCGATGTGGCCGTGATCGATTTTCAGGGGTATCATGAAGGAGAGGCGATGAAGCAGGTGGCCGGCGAAAATTATACGGTCGATGTGGGCTCCGGGCGCAACGGCAAGGAGTTCGAAGATAACCTGCTCGGCCTCAGGAAAGGGGACGAAACCGCCAAGGAGGTTTCGTTTCCGGCGAGCTTTCCCAACCCGGTGCTGGCCGGCAAGACCGTCGAGTTCCGGATCAAGGTGCAGGAGGTCAAGGAACGGGTGCTGCCCGCCCTGGACGACGATCTCGCCAAGGATGTCGGCGAGGATCTCAAGAGCCTCGACGACTTGAAGGAGCACATCCGCACCCGGAGCCGGGAGCGGAAGGAGAAGGCCCGGGCCGGCGACTTGGCCGATCAGCTCATGGGCAAGCTGCTGGCCGCCCACCAGTTCGAGGTGCCCCAGCGGCTGGTCGGCTACGAGATCAACGAGATCATCAAAGAGATGGAGGCCAATCTCGAGCAGCGGGGCCTGACCCTGGAGTCCGCGGGCATGAACAGGGAGCAGCTGCGGGAGCAGTACCGGGAGGTGGCCGAAAAGCGGGTGCGGGGCGACTTCATCCTCAAGAAAATCGCGGAAAAGGAAGAAATCAAGGTCACCGACGAGGACCTGCAGAAGGGGTTCGAGCGGATCGGCGCCCAGTACGGGATGCCGGTCTCGGAAGTGAAGAAGTACTTCGGCAACCGGAACGACCTGCTGCCGTTCATGAACGAGCTGCTGAACGAAAAAATTCTCAAATTTCTGCGGGAAGAGGCCAAGGTGAAGATCGTGCCCGGGGCCGCGCCCGGAGAGCAGACCGCAGGAGAATAGGATGAGCAGTCTGATCCCCATGGTGGTAGAGCAGAGCCCCCGGGGCGAGCGCGCCTACGACATCTATTCCCGGCTTCTCAAGGAGCGGATCATCTTCCTGGGCACGGCGGTGAACGACGACGTCGCCAACGTGGTCATCGCCCAGCTGCTGTTC
>JAJYKH010000416.1 GCA_021788685.1 Deltaproteobacteria bacterium
GGTCATCTTCTCGACCCTGGCGGCGGAATGGAAATCGTCCCCGTCGAGAAACGGCCAGCCGAGCGTATCGGCGAGAAGCCTGCCGATGGTGGTCTTCCCGGCCCCGGCGACTCCCATCAGGATGATGATCATACGCGCGTGCCTCCCCGGAATGGCAGCCCAGCCGTTTTCTCTTCCATTGTTCCACTGGCCGGCCCCGACCGGCAACGGTCAGGCTCTCCAGCCCTCCGCGCAGCCACTGCCCTGAAAAGGTTCCCTGCTTTTCACATCCGGGCGGCGGCTGCTATGCTTGAAGAAGGGGGATATCCGCCGGCTCTCGGCCAAGGGACATTCATGCTCTATCCGGAATGCGGCGAAATCAGGATTTTTGACGGGGAATCGTTCGTCGTCTCCGGGAGAGATGGTGAAATGAGCGGCCAATCCGGCGCGACGGAGGGCTTCTTCTACCGGGATACCCGCTTCCTCTCCAGGTTCGCCCTGCGGGTGAACGGCGAGAGGCTTTCCCTGCTCAACTCGGGAGAAATCGAGCACTATTGCGCCATCATCTACGCCACCCTGCCCTATTCCTCCATCTTCGACTCCCACCCGATCACCGTCATCCGCCACCGCGCCGTGGGCAACGGCATGGGCGAGATCCTCTCGGTGCACAATTACATGATGAAGCCTGCGGAGATAAGGCTCGAGCTCTCCTTCGAGGCCGATTTCGGCGACATCATGGAGGTCCGCCAGGGCAAGAGGCCGGAGGGAGAGGTCACGGTCGAGGCCGACCGCGGCCGCAACCGGCTTGTCTTTGTCTACCAGGTGGGTCCCATCCACAAGCGGACGATTGTCGCCCTGGAGTGTCCGGCCCAGGTGCACGGCTGCCGATTGGCCTGCAGGCTCACCTTGCCTCCCAAGGGAAAATGGAGCACCCGGTTGACGGTGATTCCGGTGTGGGAAGACCGGGAGCTGAAACCGCGATTCCGGTTCCGCGGCATGAGCCTCGGCTCCCGGGCGCACCCGGAGCTGGGCAAATGGCTGGGCTCGGCCCCCCGCCTGGTCTGCAGTTTCGATCTTCTTTCGAAATTGTACCGGAAGAGTCTCGTCGATCTCCAGGCCCTGAACATTCACCTGGGTTTCGGCAAAGACCCGGTCATCGGTGCCGGCATGCCCTGGTACATGGCACTGGAAGGGCGCGATGCCCTCATCGCCGGGCTGCAGTGCGCGCACATCTCGCCGAAAATCGGCATGCAGGCCCTGGAAGCACTGAGCGCTCTCCAGGGCCGGACAATGGACACCTTCACCGAGGAGGAGCCGGGAAAAATGCCGCACGAGCTGCGCTTCGGGGAGAAGACGCAGCTGGGGGAGCTCCCCTACCGGCCCTACTACGGCACGGCCGACGCCACCCCCCTGTTCCTCATTCTGCTCCACGAGCTCTATCGCTGGACTGGTGATGCGGAACTGGTCCGCCGCCTCCGGCGGACCGCCATCGAGGGCTTGACCTGGATCGACCGGTACGGCGACCGGGACGGGGACGGGTACGTCGAGTACCAGAAAGCCTCCCCCAAGGGCATCCGCAACCAGTGCTGGAAGGACTCCGACGACAGCATCGTCTTCAGCAATGGGGAGTTGGCAGAGGGGCCGATCGCCGCGGCGGAGATCCAGGGCTATGTCTACGATGCCTGGCTGCGGACGGCCGAGCTGGCGGAGGAGGTCTGGGAGGACGGCGGGCTGGCGCAACGGCTCAGGGAGGCTGCCGCCGGGCTCAAGCGGCGGTTCAACGAGGACTTCTGGATTCCGGAGCGGGGCGGGTACTTCGCCCTGGCTCTGGACGGGCGGAAACGCCGCGTGGATTCCATCACCTCGAACATGGGCCAGCTCCTGTGGAGCGGCATCGTGGAGGAGGAGAAGGCGGAGAAGGTCGCGGCCCAGCTCATGCACCAGCGGCTCTTCAATGGCTGGGGCGTCCGGACCATGTCGGACGAGGACATGGCCTTTAACCCCATCGAATACCACAACGGCACGGTGTGGCCGCACGACAACAGCCTGATCGCGGCAGGGCTGGCCCGCTACGGGTTCCCGAAGGAGGCCGGCCGGATCATCCTCGGCATGATCGAGGCATCGGCCTATTACGGCAACCGGTTTCCCGAGGTCTTCGCCGGCTACCGCCGGGAGGAGGCCGCCTTCCCGGTCCTGTTCCCCCGCTCCGCCTTTCCCCAGGCCTGGGCCGCAGGGGCCTGCATGCTGATGATCCGCACCCTGCTCGGGATCGAGCCGGACCGGGAGAACCGCCGCCTGCGGGTGGACCCGCATCTCCCTCCCGCGATCGCCCGTCTCGCCCTGGAGAATATCCCCTTTCTGGGGGGCAGGTATAAAGCCGGGCAGCCTTAGAGAAGCAGCTCGCTGGCCGCCCTGTGCCCAATGGCGGCAGCTTCCGCACCATGGCCGGCTCCCGGGACCGGTCACATCCAAGGGAGGCCGATCTTGTCGACCCGACCCCGCCCCGAACCGCCCCCAAGCTGCGAGACCCCGGCCATCCATGGCTCCTTTGGCCGCCGGGTGCTGGTCGCCACCTTTATCGTGCTCGCCCTGATCCTGCTGGTGGGCCTTTTTTTCTATACGATCAGGGTCCTCGTCCTCGTTTTCCTCGGCATCCTGATTGCGGTTTTCCTCCGAGA
>JAJYKH010000417.1 GCA_021788685.1 Deltaproteobacteria bacterium
CCACCACCGGATCGGCCTTGCGGATGAGCAGGTGCGGGTGGAGGAGGGCTCCGGCCTCTCCCGCCGCAACCGGATCACCCCCCGGGCCATGCTCCGCCTGCTTACGGCCTTCAAGCCATACGCCGGCCTCCTCCCCACCAAGCACGGGATGCTGCTCAAGTCGGGGACCCTCACCGGCGTGTACGCCTATGCGGGATACCTGCAGGGGAAAGATGGGCTCGACGAGATCGTTCTCATCCTCAACCAGGAGCAAAACAACCGCGACCGGTTGGCGGAGCTGCTGGACCGGCTCCATGGCAAGCCGCCCCCTCTCCTGAGCAAAACCAACGAAGAATGAAGGCATGCGTTTTCAACTTTTCACTCTTCACTCTCTAAAAGCGTGATCGTCTCCAGGTGATGGGTCTGGGGGAACATGTCCACCGCCCGGACCCGGCGGAGCCGGTAGCCCCGGACGGCAAGGAGGGCGAGGTCCCGCGCCAGGGTGGCGGGGTCGCAGGAGATGTAGGCCAGGCGGCCGGCCCCGAATCCGGGGAGCAGGTCGACGAGATCGGCGCAACCCTGGCGGGGCGGATCGAGAAGAAGGAAATCGAACCGCTCGCCCGCGGCGAGGAGGGCGGCCGCGCCCTCCCGGGCCGACCGCTTGCTGAACCGGCAGCCGGCGAGGCCAGCCAGCCCGGCATTGCGCCTGGCGCCTCGGATGGCCGCCCCCTGGAGATCGCAGCCGGTCACCTCCCCGGCGGCAAGTGCCAGGGGCAGGCTGAAGTTGCCCATGCCGCAGAAGAGATCGAGCACCCGCTCCCCTGGCCGCACCGCGGCCCAGGCGAGCAGCGTCCGCACCAAACCTTCGTTCTGGGCCGGATTGACCTGGGAGAAACCGCCCGGCTCCACGGTGAGGGTGAGCGGCCGGCTGCCGGTCACCGACTCCGGCAGGGTGAAACCGAGCAGCACCGTCGGATCGCTCGCGGCAAGCCCCCGCGGCCCGGTGGGCGCGAAGCCGTCGCCCGTGAAGAGAAACCCGGCCAGCGCCGGCAGGTCGGCCGCGAGCGTCTCCGCCAGCTGGAAGTCCCGGGGCCGGGGCCGCCGGCGGTAGCCGAGGAGGACGATGATCTTCCCCTCGTCGGGGCTGACGGCGATCTCGAGCGAGGTGGCCTGGGCCAGCAGGAGGGGCCAGGAGGGACGCCCCTGGAGCCGCGCCCGGAAATCCTCGATCTCCGGCCGGGCCAGCAGGCACCGGCCCACCGGTTCCACTTGGTGGGAACGGGGCCGGTGGAAGCCGACCCTCCGGCCGGAATCGATCTGCAGCCGCAGCCGCTGCCGGTAGCCGAAGGGCGCGGGCGCCGCGAGCGGCTCCTGCCAGGCCGCCTCCCAGCCGGGAACGGCCGCAGCCGCCAGCTGCTCCCGGAGGACGTCCGCCTTGAGCCGCAGCTGGAGGGGATAGGCGGCATGCTGCAGGTGGCAGCCGCCGCACCGGCCGTAATGGGGGCAGGGCGGCTCGGTCCTTTCCGCCGCGGGAGCGATGATCTCCACCGCTTCCGCCTCCAGGTAAGTCTTGTGGCGTTGCCGCGGCGCGATCCGGACCCGCTCGCCCGGCAGGGTGAAAGGGACCAGGACCACCATGCCGTCCGGCAGGCGGCCGAGCCCGTAGCCGCCGGCCACGATCTTTTCGATGGTGATATGATGGGGAAGAGGTTGAGGCATTTTTCAGCGTATGCTTTCAGCCGGCAGAACTTCCCGGGTTGAGCTGCTCTTTCTTGAGACCAATGCGGAGCTGATCTGAATAGAGGAGCCTATCATGAACATCTTCATGACCGGGGGCACCGGTTTCCTGGGGACCGCCCTCGTCAAGGCGCTTCTGGGCCAGGGCCACGCGGTCACCGTCCTGTCGCGGTCTGCCGTGCGGGGGCCGCTGCCGGCCGAGGTGCGGCTGGTGACGGGCAACCCCGTGGAGGAAGGGGCCTGGCAGGAGGCGGTTCCCGCGCACGAGGCCGTGGTCAATTTGGCCGGGGCCTCCATTTTCAACCGCTGGAGCACCGAATACAAGGAGATCATGCGCCGGAGCCGGATCGCCACCACCCGGAACCTGGTGGCGGCCATGGCAACCTCCCGCGGCAAGACCCGGCTGCTGCTCAACGCCTCGGCAGTGGGCTATTACGGGTTCCATGGCGACGAGGAGCTCGACGAGGCGGCCCCGCCCGGCGATGATTTCCTCGCCATGCTCTGCCGGGAGTGGGAGGAGGGGGCCATGGAAGCGGAGGGCCATGGGGTGCGGGTGGTCCGCTGCCGGCTCGGCATCGTGCTCGGCGCGGGCGGCGGCGCCTTCGAGAAGATGCTTCCCGCCTTCAAGGCCGGGATGGGGAGCCCGCTTGGCTCCGGCCGCCAGTGGTTCTCCTGGATCCACCGGCGGGACCTCATCCGGATCTTCCTGTTCCTCCTGGCGAACGAAACCATCAGCGGACCGGTGAACTGCACCGCGCCCCGGCCGGTAACCAACAGGGAAATGAGCAAGGCCTTGGGCGAGGCCCTGCATCGGCCGGTCATCATGCCCCGCGTCCCGGCATTCGCCCTCAAGCTGGCCCTTGGCGAGCTGGGCGACATCGTGCTCAAGGGCCAACGGGCGCTGCCCCGGAAGCTCCTGGGGGCGGGCTTTACCAGATC
>JAJYKH010000042.1 GCA_021788685.1 Deltaproteobacteria bacterium
GAGCTGCTCCTCGTGCTGACCAACGACGCCTGGTTCGGTCGCTCGAGCGCCCCCTGGCAGCACTTTTCCATGGCGGTGCTCCGGGCGGTGGAGAACCGGCGGCCCGTGGCCCGGGCGGCCAATACCGGCATCAGCGGCTTCATCGATCCCCTCGGCCGGGTGACGGCGACGTCGGCCCTGTTCGAGCCGGCCTTCCTGACCGCCCGGGTGCCCTTGCTGACGGGACAAACTTTTTATGTACGCTACGGCCACTATCTTCCTCTGACCTGCCTTCTTCTGCTTGCGCCCCTGGCCATCTTGGCGGCGCGCCGCCCTCCCTCGCAGGACTGAAAAACCATTCTTATATTGTAAGAATTCCCGTTACCCCTTCTCAGGAAAGGAGCTGAACCCATGTCTGCCGAACTGAAGCAAAAGCTGCAGGACCTCAAGGAGCGCCTCCTCGCCCTCAAGGAGCATCTTTGAATTCGACAGCAAGAAGGAGAAAATAGCCATCCTGGAACAGCAGACCCTGGTGCCCGGCTTCTGGGACGACGTGAACAAGGCCCGTCAGGTGCAGCAGGAGATCAGCCAGCTCCAGTCGCCCCTTGACGGCTGGGAGGCGATGCATGCCGAAGGGGAGGAAGCCGGGGTGCTTCTCGAGCTCGCCGTCTCCGAGCAGGACGCGGAAACCGAGCAGGAGGTGGCGGGCATCCTGGAGCGGCTCGACCGCCAAGTGGCCTCCTTCGAGGTGGAGTGCATGTTCAGCGGCGAGCACGACGCCAACAACGCCCTGCTCACCATCCATGCGGGGGCCGGCGGGACCGAGGCCCAGGACTGGGCCGACATCCTGCTGCGCATGTACCTGCGCTGGGCGGAGAGCAAGGGATTCGCCGCCGACATCCTCGATTACCTCCCCGGCGACGAGGCGGGCACCAAGAGCGTGACGGTGATGATCAAGGGGCGGTACGCCTATGGCTACCTGCGCTCGGAGATGGGAATTCACCGCCTGGTCCGCATCTCGCCGTTCGACGCGGGCGGCCGCCGCCACACTTCGTTCTGCTCGGTATTCATCTTTCCCGAGCTGGACGACACCATCACGGTGGAGATCAACGAGAAGGACCTGCGGATCGACACCTACCGGTCCAGCGGCGCCGGCGGCCAGCACGTCAACAAGACCAGCTCGGCCGTGCGCATCACCCATTTGCCCACCGGCATCGTGGTCCAGTGCCAGAACGAGCGCTCCCAGCACTCGAACAAGGACATGGCCATGAAGATGCTCCGCGCCCAGCTCTACAAACGGGAGCAGGAGCTGCAGAACGAAAAGAAGAAGGAGCTGCACGGCGACAAGAAAGAGATCGCCTGGGGGAGCCAGATCCGCTCCTACGTCCTCCAGCCGTACCGTTTGATCAAGGACCACCGGACCGACCTGGAAATCGGCAACGTGGACAGCGTCCTCGACGGCAACCTGGACCCCTTCATCAAGGCCTACCTGCTCTGGCAGCAGTAGAAGCAGTGACGGGTGACAAGTAACAGGTAACGAGCTCACGGCCTGTCACTTGTCACCCGTCATTTGTCACTTGTCTCTATGAACAGATGCGCCAAGTGCGGCGCCTGCACCGCCGTTTGTCCCCTCTATCAGGTGAGCGGCCGGGAATCCCTGGCCGCCCGGGGCAAGCTGCACCTCATGTCACGGCTCGATCCGGCCGCGGCCTCTCCCGCCTATGCCGAAATCCTTTCCGGGTGCCTCCTCTGCGGGGCCTGCCGGGAAGTCTGCCCGCAGGGGGTGGACCCCCCGGCCCGGATCGTGGCCGCGCGCGGGCGGCTCGCCAGGGGGGCCGATCGTCACTTCTGGCGGAAATTCCTGGCCAACCGGGTCCTGGCCCGCCCGCAAGTGCTCAATATGGCCCTCGGCCTGGCCGGTGCCGCCGCCGGAGTGCTGGCCCGGCACCTGCCCCCCGAGAGCGGGCTGCGGCTGCGACTGGGCCTGATCACCGGCGGCACCGGATCGGTTCCCCGGCACGGCCGCTACGTCGATGGGGCGGCTCCGGTCGCCCACCCCCGAATCGCCTATTTCGTCGGCTGCCTGGCCGACCACCTCGAGCCTGGGATCGCCCGGGCCACCGCCCGCCTGGCCCGCCTGACCACCGGCGCACCGCCCGCAGTGCCCGCCGGCCAGGGCTGCTGCGGCCAGGCGGCCGCCGCCTGCGGCGATTTCACCCTGGCCCGCACCCTGGCCAAGCGCAACATCGAGGCCTTTGCCAGCGACGGGGTGCCGATCCTCACCTCCTGCGCCTCCTGCTACCGCCACCTCCTGACCTATCCCGAGCTGCTGCGGGAGGACCCCGGGTGGCACCCGCGGGCGGCGGCGTTCGCCGCCCGGGTGCGCGAGCTCGCCACCTTTCTCCAGGGACGGTTCGTCCCCGAGCCGCAGACAGCCGCCGCCGTGCTCTATCACGATCCCTGCCATCTGCGGCACGGCGTGAGCATCACGGCCGAGCCCCGGCAGCTGTTGACCGCCGCCGGCCTGCACCTCACCGAGCTGCCGGGCGGCCCCCGCTGCTGCGGCCAGGGGGGGCTGTTCCACCTGGCCCACCCGGATTTGTCCGCCATGGTTCGCGACCGGCTGCTTGCCGCCTTCAGGCCGCTGGCCGCCGACCTCGTGACCACCACCTGCTCAGGCTGCCTGTTGCAGTGGCGGCAGGGGCTCGCCCTTGCCGGCTCCCGGGTCCGGGTCCGGCATCTGGCCGAGGTGCTGGCCGGCACCCAGGAGTGATGGCGTCGCAAAAAGTCCGATTTTCGGCGTTGCGGCGGCTCCGAAATGCCTGACGTACCGTATGTACGCCTCCGCTTTCGCGGCACCACCGCGCCTTGTATATCGAACTTTTGTGCTGAGCCATCTTGGCTTGGGTGATGGCTTTTTGCGAAATCGTCAGGAGTGAAATGGGAAGGAATCTCTGCGTCACCAAGGGGGTTGGGCTTGCGGAAAGGTCCCCGACGAGTATAATTGTTCCAGTCCTTGCTTCTTTTCGTCTAATCCAACCGGGAGAAACAACATGCAGAGGATCAGATCACGACTTTGCCTTTTTCTCGGCGGGCTCATGCTGGCGCTCATCTGGGCGCCGGCCGCCTTCGCCACCGTGGACTGGGAGGCCGGCCGCACCATCAGTCCCGGCAAAGCACCCCTTGATGTGGCCGGCTCGGCCGACGGCAGGTGGACCTTCGTGCTCACCGAGGGCGGGAAGATCAACATCTACTCGTCTGAAGACGGGAAGTTGAACGACACCATTCCCGTGGACCCCACCATGGACCGGATCAACGTCCCCGGCCTCGGCGACAAGATCATCGTGAGCAGCAGCAAGGCCAAAAAGGTCCAGGAAATTCTGGTCGATTTCGTGGTGAACATCCCCACGGCCGGCTCCCCCTTCCTCGGCCCGGCGAACGCCCCGGTGGAAATGGTGGTCTTCAGCGACTTCCAGTGACCCTTCTGCAGCCGGCTTGGGCCGCTCTTCGAGCAGGTGCTCGAAAAAAATCCGAAAACCGTGAAACTGGTGTACAAGAATTATCCCCTTCCCATGCACAAGTATGCTTTCCCTGCCGCCCTGGCGGCCATGGCCGCCAATGAGCAGGGGAAGTTCTGGGATTTCCACGACCGGCTCTTTGCCGCCGGCCAGGACCTCTCCCCTGACAAGATCGAGGGAATCGCCCGCGCCACCGGGCTGGACATGAGAAAGTTCGAGCAAGACCTGGCGAGTCCCATCGTCCGGCAGAAGGTGATCGGCGACTATGAGCTGGGCCGGGAGATTGGCGTCAACGGCACTCCCACCATCTTCATCAATGGGCACCGGCTGAAGCAGCGGACGCCGGAGGCGATCCAGCAGCTCATCCAAAAGGAGCTGACCAAGGGGAAATAATCCGAAAGCACCCATTTCGCATTCCTCGGGAGCCGGAAACTGCGGAGCTCGATCCTCCGCGTTTCCGGCTCCCGTGCCTGGGTAGATCACAGGGGCATCGAATCGCCGAGAGAGGAGCCGGAGATGAGCGATTCGCTTCGGCAGCAGTGCCGGCGGAGGGCTGTGAGGCCTGCTCGGGTACGCGAGCAGGCCGCTGCCAAAGCAGATTCGGTGCCTGTGGTCACTACATGCCTTGGACCGGACGCGTGGGGCTGGCTAGTATCAGGAAATAGCGAAGTGAGCCGAGTAACCAAACAGGAGCTTTTTTTCGATGACACGGAAGCGGCACGGCTGCTCTACGGAGACCTGAACAGGAACCTGCTCGCCATCGAGCGGGCCACCGGCGTCTCCTTAGGGGTCCGAGGGACGGAGCTCACCGCCCAGGGCCTGGAGCACGAGGTGAAGCTGGCGGTTGCCGTCCTCGAGCAGCTATACGAGCTCATCAAGACCGGCTACCCCGTCTACCCCGCCGACGTGGTGTACGCCTTGCGCATCCTGGAGCGCTCGCCCCGGGCCGGGCTCAAGGAGATCTTCCTCGACAAGGTCTACATCACCGCCAACCAGCGGGTAGTCTCCCCCAAAAGCGTCAACCAGAAGCACTACATCGAGAGCATCCGGGAAAACGACATCGTCTTCGGCATCGGCCCGGCCGGCACCGGCAAGACTTACCTGGCGGTGGCCATGGCGGTCGCCGCGCTGGCCGCCGGGCAGGTCCGCTCCATCATCCTGGCACGGCCGGCGGTGGAGGCCGGGGAGAAGCTCGGTTTCCTGCCGGGCGACATGGCACAGAAGGTCAACCCCTACCTGCGCCCCCTCCACGATGCCCTGCACGACATGCTCGGGCGCGAGCGGGCGGCCGAGCTCCTCGAAAACGGCACCATCGAGATCGCGCCGCTCGCCTTCATGCGCGGCCGGACCTTGAACAACGCCTTCGTTATCCTCGATGAAGCGCAGAACACCTCCCGGGAGCAGATGAAGATGTTTCTCACCCGGCTGGGGTTCAATTCCAAGGCGGTGATCACCGGCGACATCACCCAGATCGACCTGCCCACGCACCAGAGCTCCGGCTTGGTGGAGGCAAGCCGCATCCTGCAAGGCATCGAGGGGATCGGCTTCAGCTCCTTCACCGATGCCGACGTGGTGCGCCATCCGCTGGTCCAGGATATCATCCGGGCCTACGAGCGGAAAACGCGCCGGAAAGGCGCCGAGTCCGAAGAATGATGATCTCGCAAAAACCTTTTTTTCAACCACGAAGGACACGACGATCACGAAGAAAGTATTGCAAAAATAAGAACTTACCTTCGTTTTTTTCGTGCTCCTCATGGTGATTCCTGACTTTTCCCAATCTCATCAAGAATCATTACTGCCATGCCTGTCCTCCTCACCGCCGACCTGCCGGCCGATTCCGTACCGGTCAACACCCACCTGCTCCGCCGCCGGGCGGAGCGGCTCCTGGAGCTGACCGGACAGCAGGCGGGGGAGCTGAGCGTCATTCTGCTCGGGGACGGCCGCATGGCCGAGCTGAACCGGGCCTACCGGCAGAAAAAGGGCTCCACCAACGTCCTGGCCTTTGCCATGCGGGAGGGAGAAGGCCCGGTCACCGGCCCCTTGCTGGGCGACGTGGTCATCTCGGTGGAGACGGCGGTCCGTGAGGCACGCCGGGAGGGCATCTCCCTGCACCGGCGGTTGACGGTCCTCCTCATCCACGGCCTCCTCCACCTGCTCGGCTTCGACCACGAGCGCTCGGAAGCGGAGGCGGAGGCCATGGAGGCCCGGGAGCGGGAGCTGCTCACTTTACTTCATTGCGAAAGGAGGAGAGGAACAATGACCAAGCTCGCCATCAATGTGGACCACGTGGCCACCCTGCGCCAGGCCCGGGGCATCGTCGAGCCCGATCCGGTCCAGGCGGCCGCCATCTGCGAGCTGGCCGGCGCCGAGGGCATCGTCGTCCATCTGCGGGAGGACCGCCGGCACATTCAGGACCGCGACGTGCGGCTGCTCCGCCAGACCGTGAAAACCAAGCTCAACCTGGAAATGGCCGCGGCCGAGGAGATCATCGCCATTGCCATCGAGGTGCGGCCCGACATGGTCACCCTGGTCCCGGAAAAGCGGCAGGAGCTCACCACCGAGGGGGGGCTGAACGTAGCCGGCCAGCAAAAGAAAATCGCCCAGGTGATCGGCCGGATGCGCGGGGCGTCCATTCCGGTCAGCCTGTTCGTCGATCCCGATTCCCGCCAGATCAAGGCGGCCCGGGAGGCGGGCGCGACCTTTGTCGAAATCCACACCGGCCGGTACTGCGACGCCCGCACGGAAGAGGAGCGGGACACGGAATTCGCCCTCGTGGCCCAGGCGGCTGAAGAGGCTTACGAGGCCGGCCTGCGGGTCAACGCCGGCCACGGGCTCAACTACTTGACCGCCGCCCGGGTCGCCGCCCTGGAGACCATCGAGGAGCTGAGCATCGGCCATGCGGTGATGGCGCGCGCTATTCTGGTGGGACTCGACAAGGCGGTGCGGGAGATGGCGGCCCTGGCGCGTCAAAAACAGTGACAGGATAACGAGTAACGGGTGACAGGTGATGAGAAGAGGTTCTGCCTTTCAACTTCTCACTTGTCACCTGTCACTCGTCACTGCCTCTTTCTCCTTCTTCGGGCGCCCCTTCTGCCCCCGCTCCTCCCGGGTCATCTTGCGCAGGTGGATCTGGCGGCTCTCGGTATCGAAGTGGATCACCACCCCCTCCTCCTCCGCGGCAATGGAGCGGGCCGCGCTGCCGATCTTCACCAGCACCCCGGGGTAGACCTTGCCGTAGACGTAAACCGCTTCGCTGATCAGCTTTTCCTTCTCGGCCTCGATTTCCTTCTCTGTTTCCTGCAGGCTGTTGACCTTCTCGGCGATCTTGGGCAGCACCGCCGAAAGCTTCTTCAGCAGCTCTTCCTTGTCGGGCGGCAGCTTCCCTTCCTTTTTCTTCATCTGCTGGAGGGCGCTGATGTTCTTGAGCAGCTCATTGAATTTCTCCGGCCAGACCTTCAGGTCGGCATCGAGCTGTTCCTTCCTGAGCTCGAGCCCCGGGCTGATGCCCACGTTCAGCTCGGTGAGCACTTCACCGTCCGACCCGAGATTCCTGGCGAACACCGAGCCGCCCACCACATAGTGGCCGCCGACCAGGGTGCCGTTCCCTTCCACCACCGTCAGGTCGCCGCCGGCGCGCAGCTTGGCCTGCACAATGAAGTCCTTCACCGCCACGCCGCCGATGGCCTCGATCATCGGCCCGTTTTCGACGAACCCGAGGACCATGTCGCCCCTGGCCCTCACCTTGGTCTGATCGCCAACCACGCTGCCCTGCACCTCGAGCCGCCCGCCCGCCAGCACTTCCGCGTTGTTGATCCCGCGCTGGATGGTGACGTCGCCCCGGCACCTCACCTTGAAACCTGGGAGCACCTCCCCTTGGATGACGAGGGATTCGCCGTTGAAGGTGACGTTGCCGACGCTCATGTCCACGTCGCCCTGCACGAAATGCTGGCCAAAGACGGAGGGCTTGCCGTCGACCATGACGAACTTGCCATTGAGGGTCGCGTAGACCTGCATCTCGTCGTCGGTCATCCGCACCCCCGGCCCGGGCTTGATCTTGAGGTCCTTCCCTTGCCGGGGCAGGATAGCCCCTCCCATGACATCCTTTCCGGGCGTCCCTTCGGTGAGCGGAATTTTCTCTAGGAGCAGCTGCTCGCTGCTGACGTTGACGATGTTGCCGAGCTCCCGGTAATCGATCCGGTCCTGACCGGGCAGGCCGTGGCGATTGGTCTGGGCGATGCTCGGCCGGACGTGCAGCTTGATGTGGGCGTTTTCGCCCTGGACGGCAGGGGTGCCCCGGGCAATGAGGAAGGAGCCGTCCTCCAGGGGCTCGGGCGCGAGGAGCAGGCCATGGACCACCCCCATGTTCCGAGCTTCCTGCTTGAGACGGTCGATGTCGAGGGATGCCGGGTCAACGGCTTCGCCGGCGGCATGGAGGGTGGCCTGGAGCCGGTCCCTGCTGACCCGCAGGTAAAACAGGTCATCGTAGACCTGGACGCCGCCTTTTAAGATGCCGTTCTGGCTCATGGGTGGCCTCCCGCGGAATCATGACCGCCCCCCGGCTCGCAGGCTGCACCGCTTTCCTGCGGCGGCCGGCGAATTTCCATGAAACCAGGAGGGGATGCACATCTCTCCCTTCGTTCGCGGACTCTATTCCACTTATCGGCACTTGGCACGCAATTTGTGAATTTAGCGGCGGAAAATCATGAATCCCGAGGAAACGGCCGGGGAAGGCGATCCTTACAGCTCCCGCTCCAACGCCTTGATATCCTCGTGCTTGCCGAGGACCACCAGGATGTCCCGCGGCAAAATGACTGTCTGGGGGGACGGGTTGAAGAGCATGCCCCCCTCCTCCCGCTTGATGGCCACCACGATCAGGTCGTGCTCCTTCCTGATCCCCGAATCCTGCAGGCTCTTGTTCACCGCCGCCGCGCTTTCGGAAACCGAAAGCTCCTCTAGCCGCAGCCCCAGCCCCAGCCCGCCGGTTGGGATGCCGGAGTTGAGGGTCAGGTCGATGAAATCGATCACCGTTGGCCGCAGGATCTGCTGGGCCATCCGGCACGCGCCGATGAAATAGGGCGAGATGACCTTGGTGGCCCCGGCCCGCAGCAGCTTGATCTCCGCCCCCTCCTCCCCGCCCGAGCGGGCCATGATGAAAAGGTCGGGGTTGAGGCCGCGCGCGGAAAGGGTGATGTAGACGTTCTCGGCATCCGAGGACACCACTGCGACCAGCCCCTTGGCCTGCTTGATGCCGGCCCGGAGCAGGACCTCGTCTTCGGCGGCGTTTCCCTCCAGGGCCAGAAAGCCGGTTTCGTCGAGTGCCTGGATCTCCTTGGCGTTGTTTTCGATCACCACGAAGGGGCGGCCATTTTCCTTGAGAATTTTGCAGATCACCCGCCCGATCCGGCCATAGCCGCAGACGATGAAATGATCCTTGAGCCCGGCGATGCGCTTTTCCATGTTCTTTCTCCCGAAGATCCGCTCCAGGCCGCCCTCCACCATGGTCTGGGTCATCTCCCCGAACAGGTAGAGGACGAAGCCGGCGCCCAAGAGGATGAGCAGCATGGTGAAGGCCCGGCCCAAGGGGTGAAGCGGGACTGCCTCTTCGAATCCCACCGTGAAGATGGTAATGACGGTCATGTAGAGGCCATCGAAGAACGTGCTGCCCTCGATCAGCATGTAGCCGCCCGCCCCGAACAGCAGGATGGCCACGAGCATCAGCCCGCTGACGGTCACTTTCTTGGTGGTTCCCTTCGGCATGAGCCCCCTCGTCCAGGATGAAATCGAATCTTACCCCGGTGCGCCGGGAAAATCACGCCGATCTCGATACGGCCCCGATGCCCCCCCGCTCGCGCCGGAGCCGCCAATCCGCTGCCGCCTCTCTTCCTCCGGATAATTGTTTGGCATCCCCAGGCGATTGGTATATAGTGGTTTTATTTTTTTGCTGCGTTTTCCGGCAGCATAGCCCATCTTACCGGCGAGAGCCGGTCCGATATCCTCCAAGATCAATCAGAACGAAAGGAGCAGCAGCATGAACATTCTGGTTTTCGGACCCAACGGCAGCGGCAAGGGAACCCAGGGCGCCATCGTCCAGAAGAAGTACAACATGCCCCACATCGAGTCGGGCGCCATCTTCCGGAAGAACATCGGCGAGGGCACCGAGCTGGGCAAGAAGGCCAAGGCGTACATCGACCGGGGCGACCTGGTGCCCGACGACATCACCATCCCGATGATCCTCAACCGGCTGCAGGAGCCCGACTGCAAGAAGGGCTGGCTGCTGGACGGCTTCCCCCGCAACAAGGTGCAGGCTGAAACCCTGGCCAAGGCCCTGAAGGACGCCGGCATCAAGCTCGACTATGTGATCGAGATCGTCCTTCCCCGCGATGTGGCCAAGCTGCGGATCACCGGCCGCCGGCTCTGCGTGAACGACAACAACCACCCCAACCACATCGCCTTCGATGCCATCAAGCCGGTGGAAAAGAACGGCAAGCTGGTCTGCCGGGTGTGCGGCGGCGACCTGAAGACCCGGCCCGACGACCAGGATGACGCGGCCATCGACAAGCGCCACGACATCTACTACGACACCAAGACCGGCACCATGGCGGCGGTGAACTACTTCAAAGGCCTGAAGAACACCAAAGTCATTTCGGTGGACGGCCGCCCCTCCATCCCGGAGGTTTCCGAGTCGATCATGAAGCATCTGTAAGACAAACCCTGCTTGTGAAGAAAAAAGGCCGGAGGGTCATCCCCCGGCCTTTTTTAATGCGCCGTCCGCCCCTGGGCGGCCCAGGCCTCCGCATAGAGGCCGTTCAGCCGCTTTTCCAGCTCCCCCCGCAGCTCTTCCAGCCGTTCCGCCGAGAGGCCGGCCTCCACCCGCAGCGGCTCGCCATACCGGACGTCCAGCCGGGCGAAGGGCTTGGGGAGCATGGTCCGGTCCCAGCTCCCGAAGGCCCAGTAGCGGTCGGCGGCCACCGCCACCGGCAGGATGGGGGCCCCGGCCTTGGCGGCCAGGAGGACGACCCCGGCCTGCACCACCCGGGCCGGCCCCTGGGAGCCGTCGGCCACGATGGCGCCGTTCAGCCCCCGTCCCATGGCGGTCACCATCGTCTTGAGGGCGGCAAGCCCTCCCTTGTGCCGGGAGCCGCGCACCGTTTCGCAGCCATGGAGCGCCAGCACCCGGGCCACGTATTCGGCGTCCGTGCTCCCGCTCACCATGGCCACCCAGCGCCGCTCGTCGATGTGCTGCAGGTGGAGGATGTTGAGCACCGAGTAATGCCAAAAGGCGGCGATATACGGCCCCGGCCGCTCGCAGAGCCGCCGGTGCTCGAGCCCGTGATGGCGGAGTCGGCAGGTGGCAAAGAGCAGTCGGCTCGCCAGGCTGTACAGAAAGGGAACCAGCACCACAGACAGCCGGTATCCGAGGGAGCGGCCCTGAACCGTCGCAGCCGAATTCTCTATTGCCATGCCAGCTCCTTCTCCTTGAGAACCTTGAGCCGGTCCCGCAGACGGGCCGCCTCCTCGAAGGCCAGGTTTTTGGCCGCCTCCCGCATTTCCTTGTCCACCCTGGCCATCTCCCGCCGCAGCTCCTGCACCGTCGCGTACTCGGTCGCCGGTTCCGCCGCCACGGGCTCCACGGTCACATAGTCCTGCTCGTAGATGGAGGCCATCACGTCCTTGATCCGGGACTTCACCGTCTCGGGGGTGATCCCGTGCTCCCGGTTGTAGGCCGCCTGCAGCTCCCGCCGCCGCTCGGTCTCCTCGATGGTGCGCCGCATGGAGTCGGTGACCGTGTCGGCGTAGAGGATCACCTGGCTCTCCACATTGCGGGCCGCCCGGCCGCAGGTCTGCATGAGCGACCGCTCGCTTCGGAGGAACCCCTCCTTGTCGGCGTCGAGAACCGCCACCAGGGCGACTTCCGGGATGTCCAGCCCCTCGCGCAGGAGGTTGATCCCCACCAGCACGTCGTACTCCCCGCGGCGCAGGTCGCGGACCAGCTCGATCCGCTCCAGGGTCTTGATGTCCGAATGGAGGTACCGCACCCGCACCCCCAGGTTGTGATAGTAGTCGGTGAGGTCCTCGGCCATGCGCTTGGTGAGGGTGGTGACCAGGACCGCCTGCCCACGGGCGGCCCGGACCCGGATCTCTTCGAGCAGATCGTCCACCTGGCTGCCCGCCGGCCGCACCTCGATTTGGGGGTCCATGAGCCCGGTGGGGCGGATGATCTGCTCCACCACCCGGCCTTCCGCCCGCTCCAGCTCGAGCTCGCCCGGGGTGGCGGAAACGTACACCACCTGCTGGCGCCGCGCCTCGAACTCCTCGAACCGCAGGGGGCGGTTGTCCAGGGCGGAGGGAAGCCGGAAGCCGAAGGCCACCAGGGTCTCCTTGCGGGAGCGGTCCCCCCGGAACATGCCGTTGAGCTGCGGCACCGCGATGTGGCTCTCGTCAATGAAGGTCAGGAAATCGGGGGGAAAGTAGTCGAGGAGGGTGGGCGGCGGCTCGCCCGGCCGGCGGCCGGTCAGGTGCCGGCTGTAGTTCTCGATCCCGTGGCAGTAGCCCAGCTCCTGGAGCATTTCCAGGTCGAACAGGGTGCGCTGCTCCAGCCGCTGGGCCTCCAGGAGGCGCCGCTCCCCTTCCAGCTCGGCCAGCCGTTCCTTCAGCTCCTCTTTGATGGTGCGGATGGCTGTCTGCAGCCGTTCCTTGGAGGTGACGAAGTGGCTGCCCGGGAAGACCGTGAGCTCGGAAAGCTCCTGGAGGACCACTCCCCGGAGGGGATCGACGATCTTGATCTCCTCGATGGTGTCCCCGAACAGCTCCACCCGCACCGCCCGGTCCTCCTCGTAGGGCGGGAAGATTTCGAGCACGTCGCCCCGCACCCGGAAGGTGCCCCGGAAAAAGGAGATGTCGTTGCGCTCGTAGAGCATGTGGACGAGCCGCCGCTGCATCTCCTCCATGGGATTCTCCGCCCCCACCCGCAGGAGGAGGTGCATGGAACGGTACTCCTCGGGCGAGCCCAGGCCGTAGATGCAGGAGACGCTCGCCACGATGATGACATCCCGCCGGGTGAGGAGCGACCGGGTGGCGGAGTGGCGCATCTTGTCAATGGCCTCGTTGATGGCCGAATCCTTCTCGATGTAGGTGTCGCTCTGGGGGATGTAGGCCTCGGGCTGGTAATAGTCGTAATAGCTGACGAAGTACTCCACCGCGTTGTCCGGGAACAGCTCCTTGAATTCGGCATAGAGCTGGGCAGCCAGGGTCTTGTTGGGGGCGAGCACCAGCGCGGGGCGGCCGGCGCGCGCGATCACCTGGGCCATGGTGAAGGTCTTGCCCGAGCCGGTGACCCCCAGCAGCACCTGCTCCCGGGCGCCTTCAGCCAGCCCCCGGCTGAGGAGCTCGATGGCCCGGGGCTGGTCCCCGGCGGGGGTGAAGTCGGAAACGAGACGGAACATGGGGTTATTCTTGAAAGAGGGGGAAAGAACCTAAAAGTAACGCCAAGGCGCAGAGGCGCAAAGGAAGGGTGGAAACAACAACCTTTTCTTCGCGTCTTGGCGTCTTTGCGTTAACAAGCCTATTTGGCAAAGTGATCGTACCCTCGGTAGCCGATCTCCCGCCGGGTGGTGCCGCCGAGCAGCCAGACGCCG
>JAJYKH010000418.1 GCA_021788685.1 Deltaproteobacteria bacterium
GGCGAGCACCATGAGCTCGGCAATGAGCGTCCGGCTGGGGGTGTCCACGTCGGAGAGGCTGATGGCGAGCTCCGGCTCCAGCCGGATGTCCACGTCGGGGATGGGCATGATGACCGCCCCCTTCTCCACCCGCCGCTGGCGGAGCTGCTGGCTGAGATCCGCCAGGGTCTTCAGCTCCTTGTCCTTGGCGAGCATCGTGTCCGCTTGCCGGTAGCTCAGCTGCCGCTTCACGGTGACCACGCTCCGCACCAGGTCGAAATCGAGCACCTCCCCCCGGGAGGAGAGGAGGACCAGGAAGCTCATCGCCGCCCGGGGCCGGCCGGCGATCAGGCTGCAGACCCCCTCGGAAACGGCAGTCGGCAGCATGGGGATCTGCCGGTCGGGGAGGTAGACGGAGGTGATCCGCCGCACCGCCTCCGCGTAGAGGGGGTCGCCGGGCTGGACGTAATGGGCCACGTCGGCGATGTGGATGCCCACCAGGAAGTCGCCGCCCCGCCGCTCCAGGTGGAGGGCGTCGTCGTAGTCCCGGGTGGCCTCGCCGTCGATGGTGAGCAGCTCCAGGTGGCGGAGGTCCCGCCGGCCGGAAGCCACCAACTCGTCGCCATCTGGCTCGCGCAGGGATGCGGCCCGGGCGAGGGCCTCGGGGGTGAAGTCGGTGGGGAGCTGCTGGCGGAGCAGGGGGATGTTCTCGTCCGCCGTCCATTCCCCGGTCCGCACCAGGAGGTGATAGGGGTCGTGCGGCCGGGTGAGCCGGCTCAGCTTGAGCAGCTCCCGGGCCAGCTCGCTCTCCGGGGCGTCCTTGCCGAAGAGGTAGTAATCCCGGAGCAGCCGCAGGCACTCGGCCCGTTCCGGCCAGTCGCCGGGCTCCTCCCCCTGCCCGAGCCGGAGGAGGCCCCGGGCGCCGGAGGTGAGAAGCGCCTCCTGCTGCCGCTCCTTTTCCTGCCGCTCCCGGAGCTGCGCCACCACCTCGGGGGCGTAGGCCAGGACCTGCCCTTCCTTGTACTTGAAGTAGAGCTTGTCCTCGATCACGCAGCGGAGGAGGGCCGCCACCTGGTCGTCGCCCGCCGCGCCGAAGGCGAGCTCCGCCAGGAAAGAAGGGGAGAACGCCGTCTGGGCGGACTCCTGGGCCAGCTCCCAGATCCCGGCCAGGTCCACTTCCGCCATCAGCGCCTGCCGCCGCTCGCCCTTCTCCCGGAGGAGCCTGACCAGCTCCTCCCGGTCGCCGCCCGGGGAAAAGCCAGCCGCGGACTGGTGGACGATGCGGGACGGGGGCAGGTTGGCCTCCCGGCCGTTGTGGGCGAGAACCCGCAGCCGCTTGTTCTGGTCTTCCAGCACCAGCGCGCAGAGGAACTTCCCCTGCTCGATGTATTCGATCAGCTTGCCCTGAAGGCCCATGACGGTTCGGTCGGCGGGAAAAAATCCATTATAGATGGAAGCGGGCGCCGGGGCAAAGGGTCGGAGTCCCCGGATCGGTCCGTCAGGGGTACCAGGAATGTGGCCGGTTGTCACCCCTTATGGTGCTTGCTGAAGAAAAAAGGGGTATAGTGGAGGATTCGGGCCGGGTTGGCCCCTTACCGAGGCGATGAGCATGGAACGGACGGAAACGGTGAAGTCGGGCTTCGTGGCCCTGGTCGGCCCTCCCAACGCGGGCAAATCGACCCTGCTCAACACCCTGCTCGGCCAGAAGATCTCCATCGTCTCCGCCAAGCCCCAGACCACCCGGAACCGCATCCTCGGCATCCTGAACGGCCCGGACCACCAGATCGTCTTCCTGGACACCCCTGGCCTCCACCAGCCCCACCGGCTGCTCAACGAGGAGATGGTGCGGATCGCCCTGGAGACCCTGACCGAGGTGGAGGTGATCCTTTTCCTGATGGACGCCACCCTCCCGCCGCCTGCAAAAGAGCGGGCCGCGACCCGGTACCTCGAAAGCACCACCACCCCGGCCATCCTGCTCCTCAACAAGATCGACCTGCTGCCCCGGGAGAAGGTCCTGCCGCTCATCGCCGCCTACGAGCAGCTCTACCCGTTCGCCGCCATCATTCCCGTGTCCGCCCTCACCGGCGACGGGACGGACCGGCTGCTCCCGGAATTGCTCGCCCGCCTGCCGGAAGGCCCCCGGCTTTATCCGGAGGACATCCCCACCGATGCCACCGAGCGGTTCATCGCTGGGGAGATCATCCGGGAGAAGATCTTCCGGCAGACCGGCCAGGAGGTGCCCTACTCCACGGCGGTGGTGATAGACAGCTTTCAGGAAGACCCCGAGCGGGGACTGGTGACCATCCACGCCACCATTTTCATCGAAAAGCCGTCGCAAAAAGGAATTCTCATCGGCAGGGAGGGCGCGAAGCTCAAGAGCATCGGCCAGGAGGCCCGGCGGGACATGGAGGAGCTGCTGCAGCAGCGGGTGAACCTCAGGCTGTGGGTGAAGGTGCGGAAGAACTGGAGCAAGGATGCCCGGTTCCTGAAGGAGCTTGGGCTTTAGGTTCGAGGCGGAACGTTGGAGATTTGAGGTTAGAGAGGTTGGAGGCAGAGTCAAAAGCAGCTGCCTCAAGCGAAGCGATCCTCCAACCTCCAACCGGGTCCTCAGACCCGAACATCCAGCCGCGAGCCGCGCTGGGGCTTTTCGCCGGGACGGTGCCGGGC
>JAJYKH010000043.1 GCA_021788685.1 Deltaproteobacteria bacterium
CGTGGCCCGCGGCCACCTCCCCGAGCTGAGCTTGCGGCCGGACTGGTAAAGCGACCCAGCAATCGGACCGATCGGACCGATCGGTCGGATCAGTCCGATCGGTCCGATCCAAAGCTCACCTTAAAGCCTTGCGAGCGCTGAGGCAGCCGCCAGCCGTCCAGCGCATCCGATTTGAAGCCTATGATTCCCCAAGAGATCACCACCCAGCTTGCCGCCCTGTACGCCGAGATGGAAGCGGCCTACGACGACACCGCCCGGGCCGTCGGGCTCTCCTGCCGGGAGTGCCCCGACAACTGCTGCGACAGCTTCTTCTATCACCACACCTATCTGGAATGGGCCTATCTGTGGGAGGGAGTAAACGGGCTCCCGGCCGAGCGGCGGGAGGAGATCGTCAGGCGGGCGGAGGCCTACGAGGAAGAAAGCGGAAAATGCCTGGCCCGGGGCGAGCGGCCGCAGCTCATGTGCCCCGTGAACGAGGGCGGCCTCTGCGTGCTCTACCCCCACCGGCTCATGATCTGCCGCCTGCACGGGGTCCCCTCCGCCCTCACCCGGCCGGACGGGCAGGCGCTCCGGTTCCCGGGCTGCTTCCGCTGCCAGGAGATCGCGGGCAGCCAGGAGGCGGCCCCGCTCGACCGCACCCCCCTTCTCCAGCGCCTGGCCCGGCTCGAAATGGAGTGGCTGGGCCCCCGGCGCCACGTCCTTCCGAAGATGAAGATGACCATCGCCGGGATGCTGGTGGAAGGGGAGCCGGGATTGTAGCTGATCGCTGCAGCTCTGTTACCCCCTGATCATCTCCGCGATCTGAAAAGCCGCCTCCAGGCTCTGCTCCGCGTTGAGCCGCGGGTCGCAGGTGGTCTGGTAGTTGCGGGAGAGGTGCTGGTCGAGGATGTTCCGCCCGCCGCCGGTGCATTCGGTCACGTTGTCGCCGGTGAGCTCGAAGTGCACCCCGCCCGGCACCGTCCCCTCCGCCCAGTGCACCTCGAAGAAGGACCGGATCTCCCGCAGGATCTCATCGAAGTTCCTCGTCTTGTGGCCCGTTTCCGCGGTGTAGGTGTTGCCGTGCATGGGGTCGCAGCTCCAGAGCACCTGGGCTCCCTCCTCCTTGATCGCCCGGAGGAGGGGCGGCAGGTGCGCCTCGATCTTCTTGGCCCCGAAGCGGGTGATGAGGGTGAGCCGCCCCCGCTCGTTGTCCGGGTTGAGCCGGGCCACCAGCCGCTTGATCTCGTCCAGGTCGTGCTTGGGCCCCACCTTCATGCCGATGGGGTTGAGGATGCCCCGGCAGAATTCCACGTGGGCGCCGTCGAGCTGGCGGGTCCGGTCCCCGATCCAGATCATGTGCGCGGAGCAGTCGTACCACTGGCCGGTGGTGGAGTCCTGACGGGTGAGTGCCTCCTCGTAGCCCAGCAGCAGCGCCTCGTGGGAGGTGTAGAAGCTGGCCTGGTTGAGCTGGGGGATGTCGGTGTCGATCCCGATCACCCGCATGAAGTTGAGGGCCTGGTCGATCTGGCGGGCGAGCTTTTCGTACGACTGCCCCTGGGGCGAGTTCCTGACGAACTCGTTGTTCCAGGCGTGCACCCGGTGGAGGGCCGCGTAGCCGCCCCGGGTGAAGGCCCGCATGAGGTTCATGGTGGAGGCCGCGAGGAAGTAGCCCTTGAGCAGCCGCTGGGGATCGGGCCGGCGGCCGGCCTCGGTGGGCTCGGGGCTGTTCACCATGTCCCCGCGATAGCTCGGGATCTCCAGCCCGCCTATCTTCTCGGTGTCGGCGGAGCGCGGCTTGGCGTACTGGCCGGCCATCCGTCCCATCTTGATCACCGGCTTGCCGCCGGCATAGGTGAGGATCACCGCCATCTGGAGGATGACCTTGAGGGTCTCCCGGATGGCGGGGGCGGTGCAGCGGGAGAAATCCTCGGCGCAGTCCCCGCCCTGGAGCAGGAAGGCGTTCCCCTCGGAAGCCTGGGCCAGCATCGCCTTGACCGCCCGGATCTCGCCGGCAAACACCAGGGGCGGCAAAAGGGCGACCTCGCCCAGCACCCGCTCGTATTCCTTCGGGTCCGGCCACTTGGGCTGCTGCAGGGCCGGATGCTGGCGCCAGCTCGACTTGGTCCAGGAGGGAGGGTTGGTTTCCATGGGTCAACTCCGAGTCTTTTTCCCACTCTCCCCTCCCTCAGGGAGAGGGTCAGGGTGAGGGTGGTTTCATGGAACGCGATCTGCCCGGGAGAGCGCCATCGAAAGAGTGCTCAGCACCCCGTCCATGTTTCCCAATACGTCGTTATTCCAAAAGCGGACGACCGTGTATCCTTCATCTCGCAGGAAACACTCATGCTCCTGATCATGTAGCTTTCGCTCTGCGTGCTGGCCCCCGTCGATTTCAACGATAAGCCGTGCGGCCATGCAGACAAAATCGGCGATATAGGCGCCGATCGGGACCTGCCGGCGAAATTTCCAGCCACCGAGGCTGCGATTCCGAACCCGATACCAAAAAGCCTTCGCCGCTTCGGTCTGGTTCCGGCGCAACTCTTTGGCCCTGGTGCTGGCTTGCATATTTTCGCCCCTCACCCCGGCCCTCTCCCTCAGGAGAGGGAGCTGCTTCGAGGATTGGGTTCCTGGGGGGCACTTCCAGCCACTTCCCTTTTTTTCCAGCGACCCTCGCCCTCAGGGAGAGGCCAGGGTGAGGGTGGTCAGCCTTATCCTTCTCTTGCACCGGGCAACGCGCACGGCCCGCCCACGCAGCAGACCTGGACGTCGAAGGCGTTGAGGATGCGGAGCTCCTTTTCCCGCCTGGCCGCCGGCCAGGGGGAGAAATCGAGCTTGGGCAGCCTGGCCGCCAGCTCCTCCCTGCTAGGGATCGCCGCCAGCCCTTCGGCGAGCACCTTGCCGGTGCCGGTGTCGAGCACCTCGGCATTCTCGCCATTGGTGACCACCGCCAGGGGGACCCGCTGCTCTGCGAAGAGCACGCGGGCCGCGGCAACCGCGGGCCGCTCCCGGGTGACCAGCGACCCGGGGCCGTAGCGGACGATCATCGCCGGTTTCCCGTCCAGCCGGACGGCGATGTCGATCTTGGAGGTCACGAACTGGTGGGCAAACAGGGTCTCGATGGTGAGCCGCATCGCCAGCTCGTCCTTGGCGTACCCCTTCGCCTCCACCAGGAAGCGGGCCAGCTTCTGGCGGTAGCGCTCGTCGTCGGTGTCGACCAGGGTCTCCCCGGTGACGAAGTCGCTCAGGTTGCCGTAAATCCGGTGGTGGGTGGGGATGTCGGCCATGGCTGGAGGAGGGCGCCGGTTCGCCGGCCGCCCCTTTCTGTCGGTCAGGCGGAAAATTCTACCTGCGCCGCCTGCCGGAGTCAACAAATGGCAGAGGGGCCGGAAGGCCCCTCTGCGCGGAATATGTAAAACGGGAAAACCTTCCCGCGGAGGATACCGTTACAGCTGGAGCCAGGACTCGGAAAAGAGGGACTGGCCGGAGAGCACCTTGTAGGTCTTGTAGTGCTCCAGCGCGCTGCCGGAGAGGGTGGCCGGGTCGGGGTCGTTGCCGTCCATCATCCCGTGGACCATGTCCACCAGGTTCTGGCGCTCGCCCCTGCAGATGGCCATCAGCTCCGTGTCGTAGGAGTTGACGATGGCGGTGGAGATCCCGTGCTTCATGAGCATGATGAGGTAGGTGCGGTCGAGATACTTGCGCAGGTGCTCGGCCACGCCGTTCGAGACGTTGGAGAGGCCCACGGTGGAGCCGGCGCCCGGGGCGATCTCCTGGAGCATGCTCAAAAATTCCAGGCCGGAGTTGATCTGGTCGGAGCCCAGGGTGATGGGGGTGGCGATGGGATCGAAGAGCATCTTCTCGTTGGGGATCCCCGCCTCGGAGAGGGCCATCATCAGGTCGACCGCCATGGCCGCCCGCTCGTTGGAGTCGCGGGGCATGCCGTCCGGTCCCCACAGCAGGGCGATGACGTTGCAGCCCGCCTCGGCCGCCACCGGGATCAGCTTCTGCATCCGCTCCGGCTGGGCGGAGATGGAGTTCATGATGGCCCCCGTCTTGTTGGCCACCACCTTGAACCCGGCCGCCATGGCGTCGGCATTGGTGGTGTCCAGGCAGAGAGGGGTGGCGGTCACCGCCTGCACGGTCTCGACCACCCAGGGCATGAGCTCGGTGCCGTCCTTGCGGGCGGGACCGATATTCATATCAAGGAAGGAGGCGCCGGCTGCGGTCTCTTCCTTGGCCATCTCCTGGACGGGCCCGGGATTCCGCTCCTTCATGGCCGTGCCGCTTCTCTTCCCCATGATGTTGATGCTTTCGGCAATCGCTGCAACCTTGATCATTCCCTACTCTCCTTTGCTGTTGTTCGAAAATATGCCGAATCCCGGCCGCGCCGGGATGATGTCTCCCCGCGACGTTTGCGGCCCGCCGTAAGGCAGGCCGCGTTAGATAATAACATGCTAGAGTAGCGATTAAAAAAGGGAATGTCAAGCGCAACGCCGTGGCGTGCGCTTGAAGTGACGGGTGACAAGCAAAGGCCAATCCCCAATCAGCACCCGCCACCCGTCACTGCACCAATCGGCGGAGAAGATAGCGGCCGGCCTCGGCGAGGAGCGCGGCCGGGCCCCTTGGGGTGACGGACGGTGCCGGGCACACCGCCCGGGCCTCGTGCAGGAAGAAGGCGTGCCACCCGGCCCCCTTGGCCCGCATGCCGAATTCCAGGTCCCAGAGGAGGGGCAGCCCCTCGGCGAGCAGACCCAGCTCCTCCACCGCCTCCCGGCGGATGACCAGGCCGTTCCCCGCCAGCCAGTCCACCTCCCGCGAGAAGGCCGGCACGGTGAGCAGGCCGGGCCGGGGGCTCCCGGGTCCCGCCCCGGCGGCCGCGGCCAGCAGGCGGAGCCCGGACGGGGCAAACCCGGCGGAAGGCAGGGCGGCGCCGGACCCGTTCTGGAGCCGCGGCCCAGCCAGACCCACCTCCGGCCGCTCGTCGAGGAAATCCACCAGCTGGCGCAGGGTTTCAGGCGGAAAGAGAGTGGGGGCGGTGAACAGGGCAAGGTAGCGGCCCTTGGCCAGCCGAAGGGCGCGGTTCCCCGCCACCGGCGGGGGCTCGTCCCCCCCGGTTTCGAAAAAGAGAACGCGGGGAAACCGGGCGTCGAGGGCCGCCGCCCGCTGCCGGGTGGTGACCACCACCGATTCCACCGCCAGGGGATCGGCCGCGGCCGCCACCGCCTCGAGGAGCCTGGCAAGCGGCCCCTCTTCCAGGGCGCCGAAGATGCAGACCGAGAGGTCGGGCTGGATGTCCATCAGAGTGAAGAATGAAAAATTAAGAATGATGAATGAGAACCTTCATTCTGCATTCTTCATTGCAGAAAGCTTCTCCCTCACCGTCGGGAACAGGCCCATGTCCGTATGGGGGAGAAACAGCGCCGCCATGTAGTGGTTCATGAAGTCCGGGCTTTCGCTCAGCTCCATGTTGGTCATCAGCTTGCTCACCTCGGTCCGCTCCCGGAAGCGGTGGTGGTCGATGAGGCTGATCTGGGCGCCGGTGAGGGAGGCGTTCCCCAGGAAGAAGAACCGCTCCCGGTCGATGTCAGGGAGCAGCCCGATGGCGATGGCCCGCTCCAGGTCGATGTAGGCCCCGAAATTGCCGGCGAGGATCACCCGTTCGAGATCGGCGAAGGTCATGCCCACCGATTCGAGCAGGGTCTGGTAGCCGGCGTACATGGCCCCCTTGGCCCGGATGAGGTTGTCGAGGTCCACCTCGGTGATCACCACATCCTGGCCGGCGAGGGCGTCCTTGCCCCACACCAGCACGTACTCGTAGCCGTCCGCCCCCGCCCGGATGCGGGGGTGGTCGAGATCGCGCCGGATCTTGCCCTGCTGGTCGATCACCCGGGCCTCCAGCAGCTCGGCCACGATGCTGATCAGCCCCGAGCCGCAGATGCCCCGCGGCTTGGTGTGGCCGATGGTGATGATCATCGGCTCCAGGGTCTCGGGGTGGATGTGGAAGTTCTCGATGGCCCCGCTCGAGGCCCGCATCCCGAATTTGATGCCGCCGCCCTCGAAGGCCGGGCCGGCCGAGCAGGCGGCGCACACCAGCCAGTCCTGGTTGCCGATCACGATCTCGCCGTTGGTGCCGATGTCGATGAACAGGGTGAGCTCCGGATGCCGGTACATCTGGCAGGCGTGCACCCCGGAGATGATGTCCCCCCCCACGTAGCTCGCCACCGACGGGTAAAGGAAGAGGCGCACCGACGGGTGGGCGTACACCCCCAGGTCGGCCGCCCGGGTGAGGGGGAACTGGCTGCAGGTGGGGACGTAGGGCGCCTCCCGGATGAACTTGGGATCGAGACCCAGGAAGAGGTGGCTCATCACCGTGTTCCCCGCCGCCATGATGTAGCTGATGTCGCTCGGGTTGATGAGCACCTTCTTGCAGACCCGCTCGATGATGGCGTTCATGGTGCGCACCACCCGCTCCTGGAGGGCCTTCAGCCCCCCCGGCCGCTGGGAGTAGACGATGCGGGAAATGACGTCTTCGCCGTAGGCGATCTGGTCGTTGTAGGCGGAGGCCTCGGCGATGATCTTGCCCCGGTTGAGGTCGAGGAGGAGGCCGCAGACCGTGGTGGTGCCGATGTCCACCGCCAGGCCGTAGAGCTTGCCCGTGGTGTCCCCCGGCTCCACGGCGATGATCCGGTCCGGCTCCTCGGCCCGCTTGCCCCGGAGGAGAATGACTGTCACCCCCCAGTTGGCCTTCCGGAGAATGAAGGGGAGCTTCCGCAGAAGCTGGGGGTGATCGTAGGTGGGCTCGGCGCAGTCGTGGCAGCCCTTCTTGATCGCCCGCAGCAGCCGCTGGAGATCCGGGATGTTGTCCTCGATGGTGGGAGGAGGGAGCTGGAGAAAGCGCTTCTCCACCGGCGGCGACACCTCCCAGGTGCCGAGCAGGCTCGTCATGGAGCGGGCGGAGATGGCGCGGGTGGTCTTGGGCTTGCGGAGCCCCCGCTCCCCGTCGGGCAGGCGGACCACCACGTCGGAGGTCACCGTGGACTGGCAGGCCAGCCGGTACCCCTGGGCCCGCTCCTCGGGCCGCAGCCGCTTTTCGCCCGAGGCCAGCTCCCCCGCCTCCAGCTTGACGCGGCATTTGCCGCAGACCCCGTCCCCCCCGCAGGAAGCCTGGATGAAGACCCCGGCCCCCGCGGCGGCGGTGAGGAGGTTTTCGCCTTCCTCCACCTCGATGGTGACGTTGTCGGGAAGGAACTGGACCGTTCTTTTCATAGGATCTTGCTCCCTCGGGCAAGAATGTTCATTCGGCACGTGCCCGTTCGGCAAGGGAAAGTCAACACTGGTGTGCGTTCTTGCCTTGACCTGATGGCTGACCGCTTCGTTCAGAAATGCCTAAAGTATCAGGAAGTGCGCTCTTGTCAAGGCGAGATGAAGGGCGGCCGGGCGCCTCTTCCTCCGGTCCCCCCGGCCGCCGGCTGGCCGGATTGGCCTTCGAAAAGGAATACAAGTTTGGTATGGTACCATCAAGGGATGGAAAGCCGGACGCTTGTCAGGGAGATCGCACATGAAGAAAGTTCTCAAGGTCGTGGCCATCCTCTTCGGAGTGGCCCTGGTGGTTCTCGCGGGGCTCGCGCTGTTCGTCCACTTCTACCTGACGAACGACCGGGTCAAGGCCCTCCTCCTTCCCCGGCTGCAGGAGACCCTCGGCCGGCAGGTGACCATGGAGAAGCTCGATGTGGGGCTCTTCCGCGGCATCACCCTGCAGGACTTCGCCGTGAAGGAGCAGAACGGCGCCACGGACTTCTTCCGCGCCAAGGCGTTCGTGCTCCGCTACCAGCTGCTGCCCCTCTTCCATGGGCGGCTCATCGTCTCCAAGGCCATCCTGACCGAGCCCTTCATCCGCATCGAGCGGAACCGGCAGGGACAATTCAATTTCGCCACCCTCGCCTTCCTGCACCAGAAGGATCAGAAGCCGTCCGCCACCGAGGGGATGGTGGCCCTGCCGCTCGCCCTCACCATCAACCAGGTCGCCATCGAGAAGGCCCGGTTTCAGGTGCGAGACCAGCTCGGGAAGCTTCCCGCCCTGGACGGCACGGGCAATGTCCATATCGCGGTCCATACGGCGAGCGGGACCCTGGTCTATCACGGCCTCTACGACTTCAGTGCCGACGCCGCCTACCGGGAGCTCAAGCCGCACCTCACCGGCCGGGGCGACTTCGACCCGCAGAAGCTGAGCTACACCGTGGATACCACCCTGGACCGCCAGACCGCGCACCTGGAAGGGACGGCCGAAAACTGGCGGGAAATCCCGCGTGTCCGCCTCGACCTGAGCGCGAAGCAATTGGACCTGGACCGGCTCCTCGCCCTCATGGGCGGCGGCGCCCAGGCGGCCGCCCCCCCGGCGGCCAAGAGCCGGAAGAAGCAGCCGGCCCCGGCCATCCCGGAGAAAACAGGCGCAGCGCTACCGGCTGCGGGCCGCCCGAAATCCGAAGCAGCCGGCAAGGCCGGGCCGCCCGCACCGCCCTCCCCTCCCGGGCTGACCGCCGCCGGTACCATTAGGGTCGACCGGGTCCTTTACCAAAAAATAGAGCTGCAGCAGCTCGCGGCCGCCTACGACCTGAAGGATTCCATTCTCCGGATCAGCGGTCTCTCCGCCCGCACCGCCGGCGGCACCATCAGCGGCGGGAGCCGGATCGACCTCACCCGGCCGGAGCCCGCCTACACCGCCGCCATGAAGATGAGTGGACTCCAGGCCGGGGAGCTCGCCGCCCTGCTCTCGGAGCGGTACGGCCAATGGCTCACCGGCAGGCTCACCTCCTCCACCGAGCTGGCCGGCCGGGGCACCACCTGGCCGCAGATCCGGGAGGCGCTCGCCCTGAAGTCCGACTTCACGGTTGCCGACGGGCAGCTCCGGGAATTCCCGGTGACCGCGGCGGCGGCCGAGATTCTGAACCTTCCCGAGCTGCGCGCCCCCTCCTTCCGGAGCCTCACCGGCACCGTGCGGGTAGCCGCGGGGCAGGCCCTTCTCGATTCCGTCATGACCGCCAAGGACCTGGAGGCGAAGGTCGCCGGCACCATCGGCCTGGACGGCCGGCTCAATCTGCCGGTGGCGCTCCGGCTCACCGGCGAGCTGGCGCGCAAGATCCAGGCCCGGACCTCGCTCGCCCGCTACCTGACCGATTCCGGCAATGGCGTGGTGCTCAACTTCAGGCTGACCGGCGACGTGAGCCGGCCGCGGCCCGTGCTCGACCTTGGCGCCGCGCGCCAGAAGCTGCAGCAGGAGCTGGAGCAAAAAGCCGGGAAAGAGCTGGAGCGGTTTCTGCGAAAAAACCGGCCCCAGCAGCAATCCCCGGACCAGCAGGGAGCCCCGCCGCCGGCGCCTTCGGTTCCGGATTTGCTGAAAGGGCTGCTCGGACGATGAGGACCTCGGAGGCCGTCCTTGGCTGAGGAAAAAAGGCTGACCCGGGCCGCCTTCCGGGAGTGGCTGTACCGGAAGCCCGCTGCCGGGGAGGGGGCGGCCTCCCGCTTCCTGCGCGCCGCCTGCCGCATCGCCCTGGTCTACTGGCACGAATTCTGGCGCGACGCCATCCTCCTCCGCGCCTCCGCCCTCACTTTTACCGTGGTCCTCTCCCTGGTGCCGGTGCTGGCGCTCTCCACCGCGGTCCTCAAGGGACTGGGCGCGGGGAACCAGATGCGGCAGGCCGCCTATCAGTTCATCGATACCTTCACGGCGGAAACAGCGGCCCCCGGACCGGCCCCTTCCGAACAGCAGGCGGCGCCCGCCACCAGGGCGGCCAGGGAACGGACGGCCCAAACCTTCGCCAATCACCTCCGGCAGGCGGTGGATGCCATCTTCAACTACGTGGAGCGCACCAACTTCGCCACCTTGGGGATCGTGGGGCTGATCGGCCTGTTCGTTACGGTGGTTTCGGTGCTCGGGGCCATCGAGGACGCCATGAACACGATCTGGAGCGCCCGCGCGGGGCGGCCCCTCGGCCGCCGGATCATGGATTACCTGGCTCTCATGCTCCTGCTGCCCCTGGGGGTGAACGTCGGCATGGCGGCCGTGGCCATCTTCGAGAGCAAGCGGGCCTCCCACCTCATCGAGCGGTTTTTTCCGGTGGCCTGGGCCGCCCCCCTCGTGGTCCATGTCCTCACCATCTGCGTGCTCGCCGCCATTTTCACCACCTTTTACCAATTTCTCCCCAACACCCGGGTGAGCTTCCGGCCAGCCCTGATCGGCGGCATCGTCGGCGCCCTGGCCTGGATGGTGGTGCAGGTCGCCTACATCGGCCTCCAGGTGGGGGTGGCCCGCTACAATGCCATCTACGGCTCGTTTGCCACCCTGCCCCTCTTTTTCCTCTGGGTGTACAACAGCTGGGTGGTGTTCCTCTCCGGGGCGGAGGTCGCCTTCGCCGCCCAGGTTTGGCCCCACTACGCGCCGCATCAGGAGGTGACGCCGGGGCGGCGGCTGGCCCTCGCCTACGATCTCCTGGCCGCGGTCTACGATGACTTCCGGCGGCGGCAGGCCACCGACCCTGCCGCGCTCCCTTATCGGCTGGGCTATACGGACGCCGAAGTGAGACAGGCCGCCCGGGACCTGCGGGCGGCCGGCTACCTCCGGGAGACCGCGGACACCGGCGGCCTGCTCCCCGCCGCCGGGGCGGACCGGGTCCAGGCGGCGGAGCTGATCGATGCCGTCTGGGGCCGGGTGGACCGGGACACTCCGGGCGGGCGCCTCGCCGCCCACGTACTGGCGGGCGCCAAGTCATCGCTTGCCGGCCGCAGCCTCCAGGAGCTTTCCCATGGCGATCGCCCAGAGTGAAGAGCCGGCGCCCGCTCCCGACCTGAGCCGCCTGTGGCATCAAGAGGCGGACCGGGCCATGTGCCAGACCAGGAAGGCGGGCGGCAACGCTTCCGGCCCTGCCGGGAGGGGCTCGGAGTAGCTGCAAAGCCCGGCGCCGCATTCTTTTGATCGACTGATTCCGCACCAGGCGCCCCCCTCGGTGCCGGCACCCTTCTTTTTTCCCCTCGAATGACCTGCCGGAGGCCTGGTTGACACCGTTTCCGGGCGGGGCGTACAATTTTTCTGGAGGGCCTGATCCGGGCTCCTCCCCTTTCTTTTTTCTGCTGGCTGGACCTTCCCGCGGCCGTTGCCCGCGGGATTTCGGCCCGAGCCGCTCCTCATCAAACCAATCCATGGAGGTGGAACATGTTCGAGCTGACACCGTTTCGGAGACGTGAGCGGGGCCTGGTGGCGTCCGGGGCCGGGGTGCCGGATTTGTTCAGGGAAATGGAGGAGCGGATGCGCCGCCTCCGGGAGGAGTTTCCGCTCATGGGCGCCCCTGGCGAGCTCATGGAATGGGGGCCGCGGGTGGACGTCTCGGAAACCGAGGACGAAGTCCGGGTCAAGGCGGAGCTTCCTGGCCTGGCCCCCGACGACCTCGATATCTCGCTCGACCGCGACCGGCTGATCCTCAAGGGGGAAAAGAAGGAGGAACGGGAAAAGGAGGAGAAGGGGTACTACCTGTCCGAGCGCTCCTTCGGCTCCTTCTACCGGGCCATCCAGCTGCCGGCGGAGGTCAACCCCCAGAAAGTGGAGGCCTCCTTCAAGAACGGCGTCCTCGACATCAAGATGGGCAAGCAGGAGGAAGCCAAGAAACGCGTCACCCACATCAAGGTCAGCTGATCCGCAACGCCGCGGGGGGGCCCGCCCCGGGCCGCGCGAAGCAATCCTTGAACCAGGAGAGCGCCATGGCCGAAAAACGATCAACCCATCCTTCGACCTCCCCTCCGGATCCGAAATGGGAGCGGATCGCGCGTGAGATCAAGAGCCAGGAAATGCTGCCCGCGGGGGTGGAGGCGGCGGACGCCGTGGCCGCGGTCCTGTGCGCGCTGGCCCAGCGGCTTTCCGCCGGCGAGGCCCGGCAGCTCATCGACGCGCTCCCCTTCTGGCTCGGGCCCATGCTCCGGCCCTGCGCCGTCCATTTCGAGGCCGCCGCTCCTTTCGCCCGCGGAGAATTCCTGGCCCGGGTGGCCGAGCATCTGCAGGTGGAGAGCGAGGCCGCGGGCCCCCTCACCGGGGCGGTCTTCGCCGCGGTCAGGAAGCGGCTGCCGCCCAAGGAGATCAACGATGTCCGGACCCAGCTGCCCCAGGAGCTGCGGGAATGGTGGGGTCCCCCCGCGCCGCTCAAGGCAGCGGCCGGGCCGGATGCAGTCTCGGCGGCGATTTTTGGCGAGATCGAGCGGAGGGAGGTGCTGGGACCGGACATTCCGGCCGCGGACGGGGCCGCCGCGGTCCTCTGCGTGCTGCTGCAGCGGCTCCCTGGCCACCTGGCCCGCCAGCTCATGGGCGAGCTGCCCGGGACCCTGCGCGCCATGCTGCCGCCCTGCGCCCTGCACTACGAGCAGCCGGAAGGGTTCGGCCGGGACGGGTTCTTCCAGCGGGTGCGGCAGGCGGTGCCGGTCGGGGAGGAAGCGACGGGGACCTTGGCCCGCACGGTGCTCGCGGCCGTCGGGGAGCATCTGTCGCCCGAAACCATCGAGCGGGTGGCCGCCCAGCTTCCCATGGAGCTGCGGGCCCTCTGGGGGACCTCCCCGCCGGCCTGGCCGCCGGAGGATCCCGCTCTCGCCGCGGTGCTCCGGGAGCTGGAAGGCAGCGGGGCGCTGCCGCCCAAAATTTCGGCGGCGGACGCCGCCGCCGGGATCCTGTGCGTGCTGGCCGAGCGGTTGTCCCGGGGCGAGGCCCAGCACCTGGCCGCCCTGGTGCCGGTCCCCCTCCGGGAGACCATGCGCGCCTGCGCCCAGCACCTGGAAGAGCCGGAGACCTTCGATCGAGAAGAATTCCTGGCCCGGGTGAGCCGGCGGCTGCGGGTGGACCGGCGGGCCGCCGAGGAGATCACCCGGGGGGTGCTCGCCGCGGTCAGGAAACAGCTCCCGGCCGAGGAGGTGCGCCATGTCCAGGGGCAGCTGCCTAAGGAGCTGGAAGAGCTCTGGGCCCCCGCCGTGACGGTGTGATTGGGCTACCTCCAGACCCGCTCACGCCGTAACTGATCAGGGGTGAGGCACAGGCGTACCGCGCTTGCATTCACGCC
>JAJYKH010000044.1 GCA_021788685.1 Deltaproteobacteria bacterium
CGGCCCCGACTCCTTCCTGGTCACCTATTTCCGGGACGTCATGGGCCGCAAGCCCTCCCTCACCCTGGAGCTCGACAGCCACACCGCCGACGCCGGGGTGGAGACCCGGATCGAGGCCTTTCTCGACATCGTCCGCTACTACCGGCAGCTCGAAAGCCGGCCCCGGCCGCAGAGGAAGCCCGCCCCCTTCCGCCCCGCCCTCATGGAGATGCAGGGCAACCAAGGGGGGGTGCGCACCTCCGCCGGGGAGTGGCTGCCCCTCACCGACCCCCGGGTGAAGGTGGTGCTGCCCGCCATGGGCAAGTTCGGGACCCCGCTCCTCGCCGGGGCCTTTACCCGGCGGGGCGTGCGGGCCGAGGCCCTGCCGCCGGCCAACGAGGACGTGCTGAAACTGGGCCGGGGCAACTCCTCCTGCAAGGAGTGCCTGCCGCTCCAGACCACCATCGGCTCCATGCTCCACTACCTGAAGAACCGGCCGGAAGGGGAGGTCACCGCCTACTTCATGGCCGGGGCGGACGGCCCCTGCCGCTTCGGCCAGTACGGGGTCTTCTCCCGGCGCACCATCGAGAAGCACCGCATCCCGGACGCGGCGGTGCTGTCGCTCATTTCCACCAACGGCTACGGGGGGCTCGGCAACAAGTTCACCCTGGCCGCCTGGCGGGCGGTGGTGATCGGGGACATTCTCGACGAAATCTGGCCCACCATTCTGGCCGGGGCCGAAGACCGGGAAGAGGGGCTGGCGGTGCTCGCCCGGGAGTACGAGGCGATCCGGGGGATGGTCCACGCCGACTGGCCGGTGCTCGCCCGCCAGCTCACGAGCTCCGCCGCCGCCTTCGCCCGGATCCGGCTGAAGAAGCCCTACGCCGAGATCCCCAAGCTCTCCCTCATCGGCGAGATCTACGTGCGCCACGACCCCATCTCCCTCCAGGGCATCATCGAGCGCATGGCCGACCGCGGCTTCATCGTGCGCACCGCCCAAACCACCGAGTGGCTCAAGTACACCGACTGGCTGGTCAGGATGAAGATCGAAGGGGAGCGCACCTTCTCCTGGTGGAGCAAGTACTGGGTCAAGCGCTACTTCGACCGGAAGATCCGGAAGCTGCTCGCCCCGAGCGGCCTCTTCTTCTACGAGGAGAAGACGGACGTGGAGCCGGTCATCGAGGCCGGGGCGCGCTACATCTCCCCCCGGTTCACCGGCGAGGCCATCCTCACCGTAGGGGCGGCCCTCCACGAGATCCTGCACCCCGCCTGCGGGATCATTTCCATCGGCCCCTTCGGCTGCATGCCCACCCGGGTGGCGGAATCGATCCTGAACGAGAAGCTCACCACCCGGGAAAAGAAGGCCCTCCTGGCGCAGAACGGCAAGAACGGCTGGTCACACATCCTCGGGCAGGAGCGCAAGTTCCCCTTTGTCGCCATCGAGACCGACGGCAACCTCTTCCCCCAGATCATCGAGGCGCGGCTGGAGGCCTTCTGCCTGCAGGCCCAGCGGCTCAACGAGCGGATGCTGGCCGCCCGCGGGTGAGGGTGCGCTTTCTCGATATAAAAACCACCTTGAAATGATATCGGATCAAGGATACTGTCGAGACAGGAGGCGCACCGAATGGCTCGCACGGTGATTGACATCGACGAAGAGATGCTCGCCAGGGCGCAGCAGTTGACCGGCCTGCGCAAGAAGGTGGAAGTGGTGAATTTCGCGGTAAAAAAACTGGTGGAGCAGAAGGAGATCGAAAAAATCCTCGACCTCAGAGGAAAGGTGGCCTGGGAGGGAGACCTGGATGAAATGAGAAAAGACCGGCATGGTTGTCATTGACACCTCGGTCTGGATCGATTTCTTCCGCAACCCCGCCGCCGACGGGAACGGCCGGCTCGAAGAGCTGATCCGCGAGAACAACCGGGCGGCCGTCTGCGGCCTCATTCTCCAGGAAATTCTCCAGGGAATCAAAGACCAGAAACTGTTTGCGCTGACCCGTCAGCGGCTCCTTTTTCTCCCGTACCTCGAAGCACCCCGGGATGTCCACCTCCTGGCGGCCGACCTGTACCGCCACCTGCGGGCCAAAGGAGTGACGGTCCCCTCCACCGATACGATCATTGCCGCGGTGGCCATCCACCACGGTTTTCCGCTCTTCACCCGAGATGCGCATTTTTCTGAAATTGCCCGTCATTCGGAGCTGAGGCTTTACAGCTGAAAAGCTCTCATTTTCGGAAATGTCCTTATCTTCGTTGACTTCCTCCTGCTACGGCGGCTTTCTCCAGTTCCCGATCGCCCTCGGCGATCCCGGGGCCAACCTGGTCCGGGTGCGGACGGGGCTCGAACGCCTCGGCCCCGCGGGACCTGGCCTCATTGTTCTGCCGGAGCTGTGGGCCACCGGCTTTGCGTACGACCAGCTGCCCGCGCTCGCGGGCCGCACCCCTGCCCTGCTCGCGGAGCTGCACACCCTGGCCCGCCGCTCCTCCATCTACCTGGTGGGCTCCCTGCCCGAAGCGGAGGACGGCAGGTTCTACAACACCCTGTTCGTCACCGGCCCGGAAGGGACCGTGGGCCGCTACCGCAAGCAGCACCTGTTCGCGCCCATGGCCGAGGACCGCCACTTCTTTCCCGGCCGCGGCCCTCGACCCATCGCCACCCCCTTCGGGCAGGTGGGGGGCCTGGTCTGCTACGACCTGCGATTTGCCGAGCTGGGCCGGGCGCAGGCGGCCCAGGGCGCCTGGCTGTTCACGGTGAGCGCCGAATGGCCGGCCGCCCGCCTGGCCCACTGGCGCACCCTGGTGCAGGCCCGGGCCATCGAGAACCAGGCCTTCGTCATTGCCTGCAACTCCTGCGGGGTCATCGGGGAAACCGAATTCGGGGGCCACTCCATGATCGTGGCCCCGGACGGCGCCGTTCTCCACGAGGCGGGAGAAGAGGAGGAAGGGGCGGGAACCATGCTCGCCCCGGAGCGGGTCACCGAGGTGCGCGGCCGCTTCAATACGGCGGCGCCCACCCCGTACGGCCCCCCGGACCGCGCCAAGGTGGTCTCCCTCCCGGAGCTGACGGCCATCCGGGGCCGCTGCCGGGACCTGGGAAGAAAGGTGGTGTTCACCAATGGCTGCTTCGACATCCTCCACGTGGGCCACGTCAGCTACCTGGAGGAGGCCCGCCGCCAGGGGGACCTGCTTGTGGTGGGGCTCAACAGCGACGCCTCGGTGCGGGCCATCAAGGGGCCCACCCGGCCGGTGAACCGGGAGGCGGACCGGGCCCGGCTCCTGGCGGCGCTCGGCTGCGTGGATTACGTGGTGCTGTTCGCGGAGGAGACCCCCCAGCAGCTGATCTCCACTCTGCTCCCGGACGTCCTGGTCAAGGGCGCGGACTGGCCGGTGGAGCGGATCGCCGGCGCCCGCGAGGTGCTGGCCGCCGGCGGCCGGGTGGCGAACATCGCCCTGGAGGCGGGTTTTTCCACCACGGGCCTGATCGAAAAGATCAAAGGGGAAGGGCCGGGCTGCTGATTGCCTTGGACTGCCCCATTACCTCAGAGAAAAGACCCGAAACCGCCCTCACCCGGGAATTTCTTCGACTCTCCGACGGATCCGACCGGTCGGACCGATCCATCCTGCCCCCGCTGCTCCTTCGGGCAAAAAGGATCCGTTCACCAGAGGCAAAAATCCTGCCAGCCGGCCGGCAGCTCCGCAGGCACGAGACCGAGAGCTGCGGCGAGCTCCGCCAGCGTTTCGGCGGGACAGTTGATGCAGGAGCGGCGGTGGCCGGCCCGGACGTCCGCCGCTTCCCGCGTCAGGAATCCCCGCAAAGCGGCCGCGCATTCGGCCCGGAATTCCCCCTCGTCCCGGTTGGCCTTCCGGCAGAAACGGGCCAGCCGCTGCCAGTTGACCGCCGCCCGCGCCAAGCCGCGGTAGATGCTCTTGTCCCGGTTCCCGGGATCAAGGTCCCGGTGGATGATCTCAAGGTAGCGGGCGATCACCTGCTCGCCGAGCGCTGCCACATCCCCGGGGCCTAGCTCCACGCCGGGTCCCTCCGGATCGGCGGTGAGGTAATAGAGGGAGCCGTGGAGGGCCACCTCCGGGATCTCGCCCGAGTTGCGCACCAGGAGTTTTTCTTCCTCCAGCAGGAATTCCTTTTCAGCCACTTTTCTTCGCTCTCCGCGCTCTTATGACGCCGATTTCGCGGCCGCAAAACAGGGGGCCCGCATTTTCCTTTAAAGGAAAAAAGCCATCTTACCGATGTGAAAAGAAAAAATAGCGACTCCCACCGACAGGCGCCGCAGGCCGGGCCGAACCGGCACCATAACTCAAGAGTCCTCCGCCATGCAACCTCGGGAATACTGGATTTTCAGGCTGCGGCCCGTTCGTGCCCTGATGCCGTTGGCCATCCTGGCAGCCTGCCTTCTCGCGGGCACCCCGGCCCACGCCTTCTGGCCGTTCACCCCGCCCGCGCCGCCACCGGACCCGAACCAGGATGTCAATGCCTTTACCGGCACCATCGGCCGGATGGCCGACCAGCTCACCGCGGGGTTGCAAGAGGGCGATGCCGCCAGCGATCACCTGGCGGAAGGAATCGTCTTCTGCTCCTTCGTGGAGCTTAAACAGCTCACCTGCACCTCGTCGTTCGGCCGGTATGTGGCCGAGCAGCTGATGAGCGAGCTCCAGCACCGCGGCTACCGGGTGGTCGAGCTCCGCAAGGCCAACAGCATCCTGGTCCAGGAGGGCCGGGGTGAATACGGCCTCTCCCGGAACCCCGCCGAGATCCCGGGGTCGGTTCCCAGCGGCGCCATGGTCACCGGCACCTACACCGTGGCCGAAGACCACATCCTGGTGAACGCCCGGCTCCTGGACAACCGGACCGCGGCCCTCCTGGGGAGCGCCACCACCGTGTTCCCCAAGAACGCACTCACCACGGGGTTGCTGGCCGACCGGATCTCGGCCGGCGGCCCCGCGGCAAACGAAGTGGTCTACCTCAAACGTCTCAAGAGGTAGGAACCTCCCCCCACCTTCAGGAGGAACAATGAACACGCCCTCTCGCTGGCCGGCCCTGTATCCGGCCGTGCTCCTCATCCTGAGCATCTCCTGTGCCCCGACGCAAACCGCGGCGGTCGCGCCGGAGCCGGCCGCCCCCGCCCCTTCCCAGGCCTCGGCCGGGGACCAGCACCGGCCGCCGACCCGTCAGGAGGTCTACCGGTATCTGCCCGAGGATACCAACTCCCTCGGCACCGAGGCCCTCCTTTCCGAGATTTGCAAGCAGGCCGCCGGCAAAGTGTACTACCAGATGAAAGACAAGGAGAACCGGCAGCAGACCGCCCGGGTGGCGGTCGTTTCGGCGGTGCCCCTCTCCGACCTCAAGCGGGATACCGAGTTCGGCCGGTTGGTGGCGGAATACCTCCTCACCGATCTGGCCGACCGGGGGGTGCGGGTGACCGAGCTGCGTTTGGGCAAGGAGATCACCATCCTGCCCCAGACCGGGGAATTCGTCATGACCCGTAACCAGGGAGAGCTGGCCGGCACCTCCTTTCCCCTTGACTACGTGGTGGTCTCCACCTTCAGCAACACCCCGAAGAATCTCATCCTCCAAGGGCGTCTCGTGCGGCTCAGGGATGGGCTGGTGGAAACCTCCTGGCGGAACACCCTGCCCCTTACCCGCGATCTGCTCTCCCTCTTCGGGGAGGCCGAGCGGCCCTTCGCCATGACCGTGAAAGGGGTCCGGTAGGGCCGCTGGAGGTCGCCGCCCATGAAGCCCTCGATGCTCGTCCTCGTCGCCGCCGTTCTCGTTTCCGCCCTCTCCCTGCATGCCACTCCGGCAGGGGCGGCAGAAAGCCCCGGCGATCCCGACCCGGCCAGGGAAACAGCGGCCGCCGCGGCCGCCCCTTCGGAGTACTCCGGACTGGCCGGGCTCGTCAGCAGCATCGCCGCCCAGGCGGCGGAGGCCTTCCGCGGCTTTTACGACCCGTCCCCGGTCCGGGTCCGGCCGTTCGTTCACGTCAGCGCCATGGCGAACGATTCCTCCGCCCTCGGGGTCATGCTGGCCGATCAGCTGGCCGCCATGCTCAACGGCGATGCCAACGCCAGCTATGCCCGCCGCGAGGGGAAAGGCCAGCGGCTGGAAGGGATGCTGCAGGAGGTGGATGGTTATCTGCGCATCCACATCATCGGCACCAACGCCAAAGGTGAACGGCGCTCCCATGTGGCCCTGGTCGAGATGTCGGCCCCCCTGTACCGGGCCCTCAACACCTACGCCGAAACCAGGTGAAACCCGGGCGCAGCCGGAGACGAAACGATGACCGACGAAAAAGACGACTGGCTGGACGATCTGGGCAACGGGGAAGAGGCGGGCGGGTTCAGCGGAATCGATCAGGGCACCATCGATCAGCTGCTCGGCAGCACCGGGGGGGACGGCGGCAAGCAAGCCGCCCCATCGGAACATGTCGAAATCGAGGCAAAGAAAGCCCTTACCGAAAACGGGAGTCCCGCCGGCGGGGGGGTGGAAATCGACCAGGCTTCGCTCGATGCCCTCCTGAACGGCACGGAAGCCCCCAGCGACGATTTCTTTGCCCCCGCCCCGGCGGCGCCTGCCGGCGGAGAGTCCGGCCCCTTGGACCAGTCTTCGATCGATGCCCTGTTCGGCAGCGATGATGCCGATTTTCAAGCCGCCCTGGAGGACAACAGCAACGTTCCCAGTCAGGCGGACATCGACGAGCTGTTCGCCCAGGCCCAGGAGGAAGGGGACCCGCCCGCCCCGGCGCCGGCTCAAGGCCCGCCGCCGAGCCAGGACCCGGCACCTGTCGTGGAGGCGGCCCCTCCTCCCGCTACGGATGGGGTCGACCTGAATGATGTGCCCGGGGAAGGGCCTGCGGTCTCCGCCCCCGCACCCGGGGAGGCTGACTTCGGCCTGGATGGCGAATTGGCCATGGATGCCCCGGCCGCTTCCGGGAAAACGGCCGCCCCGACCCTCTCCTCCCAGGAGGAGGCTTCTCTCGACGAGGATATCTTCGGCGACACCCTCCTGGAGCCCACGGCGCCAGCCGGGAAGCCATGGCGGCGGGTGCTGCCGGTCCATTTCCTGACAGGAGTTTCCCGGCGTTCGCTGGGGGGGCTGCTTGCCGCCGTGCTCCTGATCGGCGGAAGCTCCTGGTATCTTCTGCGCGGCCGTCCGCCCGGACCCCCGCCGCATCCCCTTGCGAAAATCGCGAAGCCGCCCGCTCCCAAGCCGCCCCGGCCGCCCGCCAATACCCCGCCCGAGGCCGTTGGGGGTGAGGTCAAAATGGATGCGGGAAGGGGCGAGGTGGCCCTTCTCCTTCCCGCCAAGGACAAGGAGGGGGACACCCTCACCTACGAGATCACCGCCCCGCCGCAGCACGGCCGCCTTTCCGGAGAGCTTCCCACCCCCGTTTACCTGCCCAACAACGATTTTCCCGGGCAGGACCGGATCGAGTACCGGGTGAGCGACGGCAAGGCTTACAGCAAGCCGGCCTCGGTCCTCATCACCGGCCCGGACCTCCGCCAGGTGGCCAAGGCGGAGAAGCCCGGCGGGAAGGCGGCGGCGAAGCCCCGGCCTCCCCTTCTCCAGGCCCGCGACATCACCTTGCGGATCCCCGGCTCCCGCGAGCTGGTGATCGATTGGCGGAACATCTGGCGGCAGGCGAACCGCCGTCCCTTTGCTCCGGGGGTTCGGGTGGAAATCGTCGGCAAGGACCTCCATGGAGAGCTGGCGCAGCTCGATCCGCGCCGCTCCCACTACCGCCCCGACCCGCTGTTCCGCGGCAGCGACCGCATCCGGTACCGTTTCCGAAAGGGAGGGGCCTCCTCGAAAGTTGCCGAGCTGCGGCTGCTGGTGGAGCCGGGACCCCCTCCGAGGATCCGCTTCCGCGAGCGGCCGGCCGAATCCTACCTGGTGGGCGAGACGGTGATCCTCGACGTGAGCCCCACGGCGGAAAATCAGTCAGGGGCCCTCACCTTCACCTGGCAGCAGGTGGGCGGCACGCCGGTGCAGATGAAACGGCTCAATGCCGATGGCTCCGTGGTTTCGTTCGTGGTCCCCTCCTCCTTTTCCAATCAGGAGAACGCCGGCCCCGTTCTGCGGGTGACCGCGACCGACTCCTTCGGACAGCAAACCGGGGAGGTGGTGAAAATTGCGGCCCGCAGCCGCCGCCAATCCCCCCTCTGGCAGGGGACCGGCCTCCGGGCCGGTTTGGTCGGCAGCGACGCGCGGCCGGCCACTTCCGCCCTGCAGCCCGGGTTTGTCACCCAGTAGCGGTGTGTCAGGAAAAAGAGAGTAACGAAACTGAACCCGTCGTCACGGATTCAGGAGGGAAAGGCCGCCCGCAGACGGGCGATCACCCCGGCGTAGTCGGGCTTGCCGAAGACCGCCGAGCCGGCCACGAAGATGTTGGCCCCGGCCGCCACCGCTTCCGGCAGCGTCTCCGGGCTGATCCCCCCGTCCACCTCGATCCCCGTGGGCAGCCCCCGTTCGGTAATCATCTCCCGCAGCCGCCGGATCTTGGGCAGGGTGGCCGGAATGAAGGATTGGCCTCCGAAGCCCGGGTTGACGCTCATGAGCATCACCAAGTCCACGTCGGCCAGCAGGTGCTCCACCATCGCCAGCGGAGTCGCCGGGTTGAGGACCACCCCCGCCTTCTTGCCCAGCTCCTTGATCCGGTGCACCGTCCGGTGGAGGTGGTAGCCGGTCTCCACATGGACGGTGATCCAGTCGGCCCCTGCCTGGGCGAAGTCTTCCAGGTACCGCTCGGGGTTTTCGATCATGAGATGGACATCGAGCGGCAGCTCGGTCACCTTCCGCACCGCCTTTACCACCAGGGGACCAATGGTGATGTTGGGCACGAAATGGCCGTCCATGACATCCACGTGGATCACGTCGGCGCCGGCGGCGGTCACCGCCCGCACCTCCTCCCCCAGGCGGGAGAAGTCGGCGGAGAGGATCGACGGGGCGATCAGGTAGCGCTGCATCATGGGCTCATCTCGCTGGGATTCTGGCCGGTTGCTCACCTTGTCTCCTTCATTTCTGATGATCTCGCAAAAAGCCGTCACAAAAGCCAAGATGGCTCGTACAAAAGGTCGATATACAAGGCGCGGTGGTGTCGAAAGCGGAGGCGATAAGGTACGTCGAGCATTTCGCGACCCGCCGCAACGCCGTAGATCGAACTTTTTGCGACGCCATCATTTCTGTTCCCCGGCCATCTTGGCGGCCGGAGAGCTCGCCCCGACGCTCACCAGCACGTAGTGGCCGGGGGTGATGTACTTTCGGGCCGCCGCCAGCACCTGCTCGGCGTCCACCCTGCTGATCTCCTCGATGTAGCGGTTCCCGAAATCCTGCCCCAGGGCGTAGGTTTCGAGCAGGGCCATGTCCATGGCCTGGGCGCCGTGGGTCTGCAGCCCCAGCTCATACTGGCCGATCAGGATGTTCTTGGCCTTCTGGAGCGAGGCCGCATCCGCATACTCCTCCCGCAGCCGGTTGAGCTCCTTCCAGACCGCCTGGATGGCCTGCTCCTTTTTCTCGGGACTGGTGCCGATATAGACCCCGAACGAGCCGGTATCGAGCCCCAGCAGGGAAAAGGAGGAGAGGCTGTAGGCCAGGCTCTGCTTGTCGCGCAGCTCGGTAAACAGCCGCCCGCTCTGGCCGCTCAGCAGGGTTTCGAACACCTCCAGGGCATAGCGGTCTTCGCTCGCGAGCGACGTTCCCAGGAAACCGAGAACCAGGTGGACCTGCTCCTTGTCCCGGACCACCGTCTGGAGCACGGGGGCGGCCAGCGGCTCCGGGGGCACGATCCCTTCCGGCACCTCGCTCATCGCGGTCCGGTCCGGGCCCGTCCAGTCGCCGAACATTCTCACCACCGCTTCCCGCACCTCATCGGCCTTGACCTTCCCCGCCACGGCGATGACCATCCGGTCGGGGGTGGCCTGCCGCTGGTAGAGGACTTTGAGCTCATCCGGGGTGAGCCGGGCCACCGCCTCCTCGGAGCCCAGCGTGCTCAGGCCGTAGGGATGGCCCTGAAAGAGCAGCCGGTTGAATTCGCGGAAGGCGAGGGACGGCAGGGAATCCCGCTGCTGCCTGATCTGGGAGAGCAGCTCGGGCCGGACCTTCTCCACCTCCTCCGCATTGAAGGCGGGCTCGCGGACGATGTCCCGGACCAGCTCCAGGCCGGGCTCGAAGAAGCGGGAGAGGAAATCCGCCTGGACCCCGAAGGTGTTCTTGCCGTTGAATCCGGAGAGCTCGCCCGCCATGTTCGCCACCCTGACCGCCATCTCCCGTGCCCCGATGGTCGCGGTCCCCTTGGGCAGCACCTCGCTGATGAAGGCGAAGGCGCCGTTGGTCTCCGCGGTTTCCGCCCGCAGCCCGCCCGGGAACACCACCCGGATGGAGACGGTGGGGATGTCCGGATCTTCCCGCACCAGGAGCACGGCGCCGTTCTTGAGCTGGTAGCGGTGCACGTTGGTGAGATAGGTGTCGCGCACGAGCGAGGGGGCCGCCCCCACCCGGGCGTGCTCGTCGGCCTGCGCCGCAACGGTTGCCAGCACCGCCCGATCGAGGGGGAGCGCGGTGCCGGTGGGCACCAGCAGGCCGGCGGTGATCTTCTCGGGCCGGAAATAGGTGGCCGCCACCCGCTGGATCTCCTCCGGGGTGACCGCGCGGACCTTCGCCAGGTATTCATCCTCCCGCGGATCGCCGCTCAGCATCTCGAAGGAGCCGAGCACCCGGGCCTGGCCTTCCACCCGCTCCAGGTTGAAGACGAAATCGCTTTCCAGGCTCCGCTTGGCCCGCTCCAGCTCCTCCTCGCTCACCGGCTGATACTTGAACTTGAAGAGCTCCTCCAGGGCGGCTTCCAGGGCGGGCTGCGCCTTGTCGGCGTCGAGGCCGGCGGTGATCTCGAGCAACCCCTGGTCATGGGGGGTGAAGGAGGAGGCGTCGATCCGGTAGACCAGCCCCTTTTCGCTGCGCAGGTGCTGATAGAGCCGCGAGGCCTCCCCCTGGCCGAGGATGTGGGCGATCACGTCCATGACGGGCGCATCGGGATGGGCGAAGGAGGTGGTGGGCAGGGCCAGGGCCAGTTGGCTCTGGCTCACATCGTCACGGAGCAGGAAAAAGCGTGCCTGCTCCGGGGGCGGCTCCTGCGGCAGGGGCGGCTGCTCGTAGCTTTCCCGGGTCAGGCCGCCCATCATCTTCTCCACGCTGGCCATCACCTGCTCGGCCTGCACGTCCCCGACCACCACCCACGTGAAGTTTTCGGGCCGGTAATGCTTCATCCGGTAAGCGAGGATGTCGTCGCGGGTGATGGCGGAAACGGTGGCTGCGGAGCCGATCACCGGCCGCCGGTAGGGATGGACCTGGTAGGCGTTCTCCAGCATGCCCTCGAACATCCGGATTTCCGGGCGGTCCTTGCGCATGCTGATCTCTTCGAGCACCACCTTCTTCTCCCGCTCCAGCTCCTCGGGATCGAAGGTGGAGTGGAGGACGGCATCGGTGAGCACGTCCATGGCCACCTCCCAGTGCTTGGCCGGGAGGGTGGCATGGTAGACGGTATATTCGAGGGAGGTGTAGGCGTTGAGCTGCCCGCCGGCGCCTTCGATGGCGGCCGCCACCTCGCCCGGGCCCCGGGTGGGGGTGCCCTTGAAAATCATGTGCTCGATGAGATGGGTGATGCCGGCTTCCGCCGGCTCCTCGTAGACGCTGCCGGCCTTGACCCAGAGCTGGACGGTGGCCACCTTGGTGCCGGGGGTTTCCTTCACCACCACGGTGATGCCGTTGGGCAGGGTCCGTTTATACAGATGGGGCGAGATCTCCCCGGCCTGGATGTCAGTGGTCATGGCTCCCATCATAATGGCTAGGAATGGAAAAAGAACGAAGCCAAACAGCCTTCCCCGCATGGCAGGAAGCTCCTGAGGCAATGGAGATGGATAATTGATAATGGACAATGAAAATCAAACCTACCATCATTATCCATTGTCCGTTATCCATTATCCGTTCTTTTGCCCGCTTTCAGTCTCCAGATCAGCAGCAGTGCCCCACCGACAACCATGGCGCTGCACAGGAGCTGGCCCATGGTCAGGAAGCTGACGATGAACCCGAGCTGGGGGTCCGGCTCCCGGAAGAGCTCCACCACCCAGCGGAACACGCCGTAGAGAATAAGAAACACCGCAAGCAGGGTGCCGGGGGGCCATCGCCGGTTCTTGAGCCGCCACATGATGGCAAAGAGCACCACCCCTTCGAGCAAACATTCGTAAAGCTGTGACGGATGGCGAGGCAGGGGGCCGCCGCCGGGAAACACCATGGCCCAGGGCACATCGGTGACCCGGCCGTAGAGCTCGCCATTGATGAAGTTGCCGATGCGCCCTAAGGCCAGGCCCACGGGCGCCGTCACCGTGTACACGTCAGCAACCTGCCAGAAATCGAGCTTTTTGGCCCGGCAAAAGAGATAGCCGCCGAGCACCATTCCTAGCAGGCCGCCGTGGAAGGACATCCCCCCCTGCCAGGTGGCCAGGATGTCCCGCGGGTGGGCGAGATAGTACGGCAGGTTGTAGAAAAGCACGTATCCCAGCCGCGCCCCCAGCACCAGCCCGACGATAAGCACGAAATTCAAATCCTCGAAATGGCCGCCCAGCCGTTCGAGCCCGAATTGCCGGATCTGACGGCGGACCAGGAGCCAGGTGGCGGAAAACCCCAGCAGGTACATGAGCCCATACCAGCGAACCTGGAGCGGGCCAAGGCGAAAGATGACGGGATCGATGTGTGGATAGGGAATCATGATGATCTCGCAAAAACCCCCGAACCCTGTGCGGGAACCGAGGAAACAACAAGTTGCATTACGTGGACCCGCCGGCGGAGCGGCTTTTGCGAGGCCGACAATCAAGGCGTCCTCGCAATCCCCTCCAGCCACGGCGGCGTGGGTGAGAAAACAACTAATTTACACAATTCACCCCCGGCTGGCGACCTTTTGCGCGGCCGACGGTTCTTTTGCGCGTGTCCTGGTGAAGGCGGCCATGGAGCCGGGATCAGTCCGCACTGCCCGGCCGTTGCCTACGGCGGCTTGGGATTCTAACATAAAGGAGCCGCT
>JAJYKH010000419.1 GCA_021788685.1 Deltaproteobacteria bacterium
GTGGGCTCCCAGGCAAACGTCTGCCGCCCCATCCGTCACCCGCGTCCGAGGAGAGAACATGGAGATCACCATCACCGAGCACAAGAAGCTTCAGGACATGTGCGACTGCTATCTGGAAACCGACTACCTGGCCGAGATGGAGAGGATGGGCCGGAACCCGGTCGCCGATCCGGAGGAGGACGCCCTCAAGTACCTGTCGCTCGCCATCATGCACACCATCTCGGAAAAGGCCCGGAAGCTGACTCTCAAGCGGGCGGACGGCCGGCTGGAGGTGAAGGTCAAGAACGAGACGAAGGAGCTGCTGCCCGCTCCGCCGCCGGAGCTGTTCGACCAGATGGTAACCATCATGCGCCGCATCCTGCACCTGGACGAGAACCAGGGCGAGCTGCCCCTGGTGCTGGGGTTCCGCTCGGGCCAGCTCGAGCTCACCGTGAGCGTCCGCCACGAGCCGGAGAAGGACTCGCTGAAATTCACGCTCCCGGAGCTGTAGCGGGTGGTCCCGCGCCCCTTTTTTTGACATGATGGACAAGAAGAGGACCAAAGGAAAAATAAACCCGTTGTGCTTCAACCCCGCCTTTCGCGGGTGATGGAACGCCTGCCGTCCTGGCACTGCAGTCCACCCCTGCCCCGTCTGATTGTCAGGACAGAAGCAAACGAGCTACCATGGATTCCAGCAGGTAGCGACTGGTTCGCGCGTGCATCGCCGGATTGCGCGGCGATTCGGCACCTCCACTCCACATCACAACCAAGACGGTTTCTATTGCATGATCGGACGACTCGGAGCCAGCCACCTGGGAAACGGCACTTACAGCTTTCTGGTGTGGGCGCCGGCGCGGAAGCAGGTGGCCCTGCGCCTGCTCGCCCCGCGCGAGGAAACCCTGGCGATGGCTCCCCGGGAGGGAGGCTACTTCGAAGCGGTAGTGGAGGGATTGGAGGCCGAGCCGGATTACCTCTACCTTCTGGACGGGGAGCTCGCCCGCCCGGACCCCGCCTCCCGCTTCCAGCCCCGGGGGCTCCACCTGCCCTCCCGGGCGGTCCGGCACGAGGATTTTCCGTGGGAGGACGAAGACTGGCTCAACCCGCCCTTCAGCGACTACATTATCTACGAGCTGCACGTGGGCACCTTCACCCCGGAAGGCACCTTCGAGGCGATCATCCCCCGCCTGGGCTACCTGCGGGAGGAGCTCGGCGTCACCGCCCTCGAGATCATGCCGGTGGCCCAGTTTCCCGGCGGCCGGAACTGGGGGTACGACGGCGCCCAGCCCTTCGCGGTCCAGAGCACCTACGGCGGCCCCGCGGGGCTGAAGAAGCTGGTGGCCGCCTGCCACCGGGCCGGCCTTGCGGTGGTCCTCGACGTGGTCTACAACCATCTGGGTCCCGAAGGGAACTATCTCTGCGACTTCGGCCCCTATTTCACCCCCCGGTACCGGACGCCGTGGGGGATGGCCGTCAATTTCGACGGGCCGGGGAGCGACGGGGTCAGGCGGTTCGTGATCGACAACGCCCTTTCCTGGATCAACGACTTTCACATCGACGCCTTGCGGCTGGACGCGGTGCACGGAATTTTCGACTGCAGCGCCCGTCACATCCTCTCCGAGCTTCACGACGAGGTGGCCGCGCGCGCGGCGCGGCGGGCGTACCTCATTGCCGAGAGCGATCTCAACGATGCCCGCCTTGTCAGGCCGCCGGCCCTCGGCGGATTCGGGCTCACGGCCCAGTGGCTGGACGACTGCCACCATGCCCTCCACACCCTGCTCACCGGCGAGCGCCAAGGCTATTACCAGGATTTCGGGACTGTCGCCGACCTCGCTGCCGCCCTCACGAAAGGGTTCGTCTACGACGGCCGTTATTCACGCTACCGCCGGCGGCGGTTCGGCAGCTCCTCGCGGGAGCTGCCCGCCAGCCGGTTCGTGGTCTTCTCCCAGAACCACGACCAGGTGGGCAACCGCGCCCAGGGCGACCGCCCGGCCCAGAGGCTCAACCTGGGCCAGCTCAAGATCGCCGCCGCCCTCGTGCTCCTCTCCCCCTACGTGCCGCTCCTGTTCATGGGCGAGGAATACGGGGAGACCGCCCCTTTCCAGTACTTCGTCAGCCACGAGGACCAGGAGCTGGCTGAGGCGGTGCGCCGGGGCAGGCGGGAGGAATTCGCCGCCTTCGTCTGGGAGGGGGAGGTGCCCGACCCCCAGGCCGAAAGCACCTTCGCCCGCTCCCGGCCCGATCCGGAGCTGCGGCACGAGGGCTGGCACCGGGAGCTTCTCGCTTTTTATCGGCGGCTGATCCGGCTGCGCACGACCCACCCGGTGCTGCGGACCCTGGATCGGTCGGGGATCGAAGCGGTCGCCGATGACGAACGGCGCACGCTGACCCTCCGCCGCCGGCAATGGGGCCGGCAGCTGTTCTATACGGTCAACTTCAGCGACCGGCCCCAGCCGGCCGCGGCCGGCCTCCCGGGCGCCTGGCGGCTGCTGGTCGGCTCGCCCGCCGGTCCCGGCCCAACGGCCGCGGAGCTCCGCAACCTGGAAGGGACCCTGGAGCTGCCGCCCCACAGTTTCTTCCTTTACGAGCTGGTCCCCTGATGGAGGAGGAGCGTCCAGCAGCACTGCTGAGCGCTT
>JAJYKH010000045.1 GCA_021788685.1 Deltaproteobacteria bacterium
TGCTTTTCCAGAGCCAGGCCGGTATAGATCAGCTGGTTGCGCAGCAAACCCAGCCGCTGGAACCATCGGGGGGGCGGCAGGGGATCGACCTTGAGCAAGGCGCATTTTTCCCGCAAACGCCGGCCGTTGGAGAGGTACGGCCGCAGGAACTGGGCGTGGCGGAAATCGTTGCAGCGGGGGCTGACGAAAAAGCGCAGGGGATTGCCGCTCGACCCGGAGGTACGAACGGGAGTGAGCTTCTGGCGCCGAAAGCTTCGGGCCAGCAGCTCATCCGGATGCTGCTGGAAAGCAGCCTTGTCGATGATCGGCAATTGGTGGAGGTCTTCGAGGGAACGGAGGTCAGCGGGGTGGAAGCCCATCTTCTGCCAGCTCTGCCGGTAGTACGGGACCTCGTGGAAGGCATGCTCCACCAGCCGCTTGAGCCGGCGGAGCTGCAGCTCGCGGAGCTCGGAAAGCGGCCGCCGCTCATTGCGGAGGAGCCGCATGAGGTGGAAGTATTTGCCAATGCTCATGGACTCGCCTTCTCCGGCTGGACCGTCTCGTGGACCGCGGTGCTGACGATCCGGAATTTGCCGCTTTTTTCCTTTTCGAGGCCGGGACGCAGCTGGATGTCGATGGCGACCCCAGGCAGGAGCGGAGCCAGGGCTTGGCGGATCAGGCTTTCCTGGGCGCCGTCGAATTGCGGGGTGGGCACGATCCGCACCTCCACCCGGTCGCGGGCCTGCTGCCGGATCTGGTACTGCCGCATGCCTTCGATCGCCTCGATGGCGCAGGTCATGGCATAAGGGGCCAGGCGGGAGCCATCCGGCAGGGTGAAATAATCGACCTGGCGACCGCTGGAGGGGGCCATCAGCGGCAAACCCCTGCCGCACCGGCACGATCCCGGCAGAGCCCGGCCGGTATCGCCCACCCGATACCGGAGAAGCGGCATGCCGTAATTGAAGAGGGGAGTGAGGAGAATCTCCGCGTCCGGCGCCTCCGAGGGCTTGCCGTCCTTGATGAACTCCACCAGCAGCCAATCGCTGTTGATGTGGTAGCCCTGATGCTCCGGGCATTCCCAGGAGACCTCCTTCACCTCCGTCGAGCCGTAGATGTCGAGAACCTCGGTCCCGAATCCTTTCTCGATCTTCCGGCGGGTGGCCGGATCGAGCATTTCCGACGAAGTGAACAGCAGGCGTGGACGGAACCCGGGATTTCTTTCCGCCGCGAGCAAGGCAAAGGCAGATGGAAACCCATACACGGCCTCGGGCTGAAAGGCGCGCAAGGCCGGCAGCAGTTTTTCCATCGGCTCCAGCACGGAAAAGTGGCGCTGCCGCAGCAAGACACGTTTCCAAAAATCAGTGCGCGGCACGGCCTCGCTGATCACGGCCAGCCGGTGCCAGGGCCTGAGGCCGCAGGCCAGCCGGGCCCGCAGCTTGAGCAGATATTTGGCCTTCCGCCAGCCGGCAGGGTCGAAATAAGTGGTGGTCCGCCGGCCGGAGGAGCCGGAGGTCATGGAGGAGCGAAGGGCTCCGGGAGCAGTGGTCCGGGCCAGCAGCCGTTCCGGTTGCCGCAGCTCTTCGCGGGTGGTGACCGGCAGGTGGACGAGATCCTCGCGGCTGCGGATGTCCTCCGGCCGGATGCCCGCCTGCCGCAGTTTCTCCCGGTAATGAGGGCTGTGGGCGACAGCATGCTGCAACAAAAGCTGAAAGCGGCGCCACTGGACCTCCTCGATCTGCTCGCGATCCAGCCACTGGGCCCGTTCCAGCTCCAGGAATTCACCGGGAAGCCATGGCATGCCTGATCCCCCCTCCCTGATTCATCTCCGGGGCCGCTGCCGCAGTGGGCGGCCGGCCGTGCTCCGCATACAAGCCCAGGTAGGCCTTTGCCGCCGCACGCCAGCTCATCAATTTGGCCAGGTGGCGGGATTGCCGGCCATGGAGGGCGAGAAGGCCCGGATCCTCAAGATAGGCGGTGATCGCCTCCTTCAGGGCAGCACTATCCTCCTTCGGCACGACGAACCCGTTGCCGTTCACCAATTCCGCCGCCCCGGTCCTGGTCGTGATCACGGGCAGACCGGAGGCCATGGCCTCCAGCATCACGTTGGCCAGGGATTCTTCCAGGGAAGGCAGGACAAGGATGTCTGCCTGGCGGTAGATGGCCGGGATGTGCCTCCGGTCCACGTTGCCCAGAAAGCGGACATGGTCCTGCAGGTGGTGGACCTCGCAGAACCGGCGCAGCCGTTCCATTTCCGGCCCGCCTCCGGCAATCTGCAGGGTGCAGGCCCGCTTTTCCGCCACCAGGGTCCGGACCGCCTCCAGGAGATAGCACAAACCTTTGCGGCGGATGAGCCTGCCCACGAACAGCAGCCGGACCCCCCGGCCTGGGTGCGGCGGACCGGGCCGGAAGCGGCGGATGTCGACGCCGTTGCAGATGACCTGCATGTTGCGCATCTCGCTGGTTTTTCCGGAGAGCCGCTTCAATTCCCGGCTGTTGGCCGTCACCGCCATGGCCCGGTGCCAGACCTGTCTGGAGAGCACAGGAAGAACCAAGCGGTCCAGGGCACCCAGCCGCTCGTTGTACCCAGGTACGTCGGAGCCCCGAAGGGACACGATGTAAGGGACTTTGCCCCGGAGCAGGAAGCCGATGATGCCGGCCGGCCACCCGAACCAGCAGTGGCAGAGATGGAATTCCTGCTTCCGCAGGAGCCGGCGGCAGACCCAGTACGCCTGCCAGCTCCAGCGAAAGATCTCCATGATGCGCCAAAAATGAGGGTCTCGTTTCCCGACGTTCAACCGGATGACCGTGATATTCGATGCCTGGCGATATACTTCCGGGCGGGGGCCGGAGCTGGAGGTGACCAGGACGACCCGCACTTCGTCGTCTCCGGCCAATTCATCCAGAAGATGATAGTTGGCCGTGGCCGCTCCTCCCCCGATAGGGGGATACTCGAAGTTGAGCATGAGGATGCGTCTTCTCTTGAAGATCTCCATAGGGCCCCTGGAGCAGAGAAGTGAAAACGGGATGCCGCCCCTGCCGCGGCCGGGCCCGCGCAGGATCAACTCCCGCTGGCTTCAATGCAAAATGATCGACACCTCCACGTTCCTTGATCTGGAACGGGAAACGAAAGGCTCGGCTCCGTTCTTGCAAATCAGGAACCACAATTGTGGTTTTTTTGTAATTTACTGGAATCGAAGAAAAAAGATAAAGAAATACAGAACGGGAGGGAGGAAAATTCCGTTTTCTACGTCTGATTTTCCGGAATCCCGGATGACCGCCCTTCGGAAGAAGAAGCGATCAGGATGAAGCTGACCCGCCGAGAGGGCAATCCTCGCAATCTCGCAAAGGCCTCCGGACCCCGGCGGGCGGGAAGGAGAAAACAACAACTTGCATGGCGTGGACCGTCGGTGGAGCGGCTTCTGGCGAGGCCGACAATCCTCAATTCACTTCGACCCCCCAGATCTCCTCGGCATACTCCCTGACCGTCCGGTCGCTCGAAAACCGGCCCATCCGGGCCACGGTCAGAATCGATTTCCGGGTCCACGCCTCCTGGTCCAGGAAGGCCCGGTCCACCTCCGCCTGGCAGCGCAGGTAGTCTTCCAGGTCGGCCAGCAGCAGGTAGGGGTCGGCGCCCAGCAGGGAATCGACGATGGGTCGGAACAGCCCGCGGTCGCCGTTGCTGAATGAGCCGTTCGCGATGCTGTCCACCGTCCGCCTGATCTCCGGGTTGGCCTCGTAGATCCGGCGGGAGGGCCGCGTCGGCCGCTGCCGCTCCCGCTCGGCCTCCTCGGCGGTCAGGCCGAAGATGAACATGCTCTCCGCCCCCACCTCCTCCCGGATCTCGATGTTGGCGCCATCCAGGGTGCCGATGGTGAGCGCCCCGTTGAGCGCGAATTTCATGTTGCCGGTCCCCGAGGCCTCGGTGCCGGCGGTGGAGATCTGCTCCGAGAGATCGGCGGCCGGGATGATCTTCTCGGCGAGGGAGACCCCGTAGTCGGGGATAAAGGCCACCCGCAGCCGGCCGGCCATCCGCCGGTCGGTGTTGACCACCGCCGCCACCGCGTTGATGAGCCGGATGATGAGCTTGGCCTGCCGATAGGAGGGGGCCGCCTTGCCGCCGAAGATGACCGTCCGCGCCACGGCCGGTGCCGCCGGATCAGCCAGCAGCTGGTGATACCGGGTGATCACGTGCAGAAGATTGAGGAGCTGCCGCTTGTACTCGTGGATGCGCTTGACCTGCACGTCGAACAGGGAGGCCGGGTCCACGTCCAGGCTGCAGTCGGCTCCGATCACCGCCCGCAGCCGCTCCTTGTTCTCCTGCTTGACCCGCCGCCATTTCTCCCGGAAGGCCGGATTCTCGGCATACGGCTCCAGCTGCCGAAGGTGGTCGAGCTCGGTCACCCACTCGCCGCCGATGGTCTCGGTAATCAGCCGAGCCAGCCCCGGATTGCACTTGAGCAGCCAGCGGCGGGGGGTGATGCCGTTGGTCTTGCAGTTGAACCGGCCCGGGAAGAAATCGGCGAAGTCCCGGAACATCCCGGTTTCGAGAAGCCGGGTGTGGAGGCGGGCCACCCCGTTCACCGAATGGCTGCCCACGATGGCCAAATGGGCCATGCGCACCTTCTTCACCTCCCCTTCCTCGACGAGGGACATCCGGCGCAGCTTCTCCGGGTCGCCGGGATGGCGGCGCGCCACTTCCGCCAGGAACCGCCGGTTGATCTCGTAGATGATCTCCAGGTGGCGGGGCAGCACCCGGCCGAGGAGGGCGACCGGCCAGGTCTCCAGCGCCTCTGCCATCAGGGTGTGGTTGGTGTAAGCGAAGGTCCGGACGCAGAGGGCCCACGCCTTCTCCCAGGCCAACCCCTCCTCGTCGACCAGGAGCCGCATCAGCTCAGGGATGGCGATTGACGGGTGGGTGTCGTTGAGCTGCACCGCCACCTCGTCGCTGAACCGGTCGAACCCCGCATTGTACTTCCGGTAGCGGCGGAGGATGTCCTGGAAGGTGGCGGCCACCAGAAAATACTGCTGCTTAAGCCGCAGCTCGCGGCCCTGCTGGACCTCGTCCGGCGGGTAGAGCACCTTGGAGATGGTTTCCGAGGCGACCTTGTTGTGCACGGCCGAGATGTAGTCGCCGCTGTTGAACAAGGAGAGGTCGAGCTCGCGGGAGGCATGGGCGGTCCATAGCCGCATGTTGATGACGTGCTCGTTGTCGAAGCCCGGCACCAGGTAATCGCAGGCCATGGCCATGACCTCCTCGGTGTCCACCCACTCCGCCCGGTAGCGCCCCCTGCCGTCGGTCACGTACCGCACCCGGCCGTAGAAGCGGACCGGGTGGAGGTAGCCGGGCCGGGCGAATTCCCAGGGGGTGCCGTACCGCAGCCAGTTGTCGGGGCTTTCCACCTGGCAGCCGTCCACCAGCTTCTGGCAGAAAAGGCCGTACTCGTAGCGGATGCCGTAGCCGTAAGCCGGGATGCCCAGGGTGGCCATGGAATCGAGGAAGCAGGCCGCGAGCCTCCCGAGGCCGCCGTTGCCCAGGGCCGCGTCCTCCTCCTGCTCCCGGATCTCCTCCAGCTCGCAGCCGAGGTCCTCCAGGGCCTTGGTGGCCTGGTCGAAGAGCCCCAGGTTGATGAGGCTGTTGCCCAGCGACCGGCCGATGAGGAACTCGAGGGAGAGGTAGTAGACCCGCTTCCGCCGCCGGGCGTAGTTTTCTTTCTGGGTGCGCAGCCACTTCTGGACCAGCAGGTCGCGGACGGCGTAGGATGCCGCCTTGAAAACGTCCCGCGCGTCGGCCCGCGCCGGGTCCCGCCCCTGGCTGCTCTCGATGTGCCGGAGGATGCGGTCCTTCAGCTCCTGGTGGTCCGCGCTGCCGTTGACAGCGCAGAACGGACCCATCGGTTTGATGCCCACGGTTCTCCTCCTCTCGTCACCATGCTTGATCTCTCAAGCGGTTCAACTTTGTGCCCGCCCGCGCAGCCGGGCTTCGACCCAGCGGGCGGCCTCGTCCCGGGTCGTCGCCTCCCCGGCCACCTGCGCCTGCACCAGCTCCCGCAGCAGCCGGCCGATGAGCGGCCCTGGCGGCAGCGCGAAAAGCGTCTGCAAGTCGTGGCCGGTGAGCAGCCGTGGCTGCTCCAGGACCGGCTTGATCCGGCTCCGGTAGACCTCGTCCACCTGGTCGTACAGGGCGGCCAGGTCCCGCTCCATCTCCGGCGGCTTGCCCTCGCCGGCGCCGGCCAGGCTGTCCGCCATGGCGAGCAGGAAAAGCCCCGGCAGCTCGTCGCCGGCCGCCTTCACCAGCCGCAGGCAGGCCTTGGGGGTGATCCCGGTCTTCCGGCGGGCATTGAGGAGATGGAAGGGCCACATGTGCAGCTCGATGAGCCGCCCCACCCTTCTCGCCTCCTCCCGGCTCCAGCGCAGCCGGTCGGCCACGGCCGCGAACCGCTCCGCCCCCGCCCGGTCATGGCCGTAGAAGGTGATCCGCCCCTCGCGGATTTCGCGCACCGCCGGCTTGCCCAGGTCGTGAAAGAGGGCCGCCCACCCGAGCCGCACCCTTCGCGCCGCCGGCTCCAGAAAGGCGCCCAGCCCGGGGCCGTGTCCGGGGAAGAAGCGGACCGGCTCCTGCTGGATAGCCGCCATGGCCTCCAGGGCGGCCAGATTGTGGTGGAAGACGTCCAGGTGGTGGCTGGCCGGCTGGGCCACCCCCACGCCCTCTTCCAGCTCCGGCAGGACCTCCCACAGGAGGCCGCTTGCCGCCATGGCGGCGACCTGAAGGTGCGGGCGCGCCGCGCCCATGATCAGCTTGAGCTCGGAGGCGATCCGCTCCGCGGCCGTGCGGCCGATGAGCTTGCGGTCCCGCCGGATCAAATTGTCGAGATATTCGTCGCGGGAAAAATCCAGGGTGGCGGCAAAGCGGTAGGCGCGGAGGAGGCGGAGGGGGTCGGCTGCGAAAATCCGCTCGGAGGTGGCCCGCAGCCGGCGGGCGGCGAAATCGGCCAGGCCGCCGGTGGGGTCGAGGAGCGGCCCCGAGGGGTGCACGTCCCGGGGGGCGATCGCCAAGGCCACCGCCAGGGCGTTGACGGTGAAGTCCCGCCGTCCCAGGTCCTCCTCGATGGAGGCGGTCCCCTCCCGAAAAGCGGCGACATCGATGGTGTAGTCCCCCCAGACCACCCGGCCCACGTCTTCCGCCTCGTCCAGGGGGACGAAGGCACCCTCCAGGAATTCGGCCAGGAAATGGGCGCAGGAGATGCCCCCGGCGGGCACCGTGAGGTCCAGGTCGCGGGGGCGCTGGCCGGCGAGCAGGTCGCGCACGGTGCCGCCGGCTGCGAACAGCGCCGGGCAGCGGCGGCCCATGGCCGCCAGGCCCCGCCTGATCTCGGGCGGGTACCCTTGCAGCCAGTCGGTGCCGATCGTTTCTCGCGAATGTGAAACCATTGGCTCTCCGTTTCGGATGTCCCTCGCTCTTCTTAACTAAAAAGATTCCCGCCCGACAAGAAAAAAGCCGCAAGACCGACGGACCGGTCCGAAACAGGGCGGAAGCTGGCCAGGAAAATTGCGCCTTTCGGGATGAAGGAGAAGCGGCTATCCTGAAAACCAAACGCGTCCCCATCGTGGAGGTGCTCCATGTCACCCCATCTTGCCGCCGTCCGGGTGCTCCTGCCGCAGATCGACCTGGACGACGACACCTTCAGCCTGCTGCCCTGGCTCGAAACCGCCGTCCCCGAAGCCTTGACCCGCTCCATCGCCCGGGCCGGCCTCCTCCACCCGCCCCTCCTCCAGGCCAAGGCGGCCACCCGCTTCCGGGTGATCGCCGGCCGCCGGCGGTTGCTGGCCCTGCGGGAAGCCCAGGCCGCCGGCTGCCTCTGCCTGGTGCTGGCGGCGGAGGCCCCCGACCTGGAGGGATTGGCCCTGAGCCTGGAAGACACCCTCGCCCTCCGGCCCCTGTCCGCCGTCGAGCAGGCCCTTTTCCTCCGGAAGGCCGGCCGCCATCTCGATCCCGGGCAGCTCGCGGAGCGCTATTTTCCCCTCCTCGGCCTCGCCCCCGGGATGGACCTCCGGAAGCCGGCCCGGCTCCTCGGCCTGGAGGAGCCGCTGCTCCGCTCCCTCCATGCCGGCAGGCTCGGAGAGACGGCGGCCCTGGAATTGGCGGCGCTGCCCTTCGTGGACCGCTGGGCCCTGTTCGAGATCATCGAGCTGGTGGGCATCGGTCCCGGCGATCAGCCCCGCCTGACCGCAGCCTGCCAGGAGGCCGCCCGGAGGGAAAAACGGTCGGTGCTCGACCTTCTGGCCGCGCCCGCAGCCAAAGAAATCCTGGAAGATCAGGGAGGCGGCCCCACCCGGCAAATGGAACGGCTGCTGGCTTGGCTTTCAGAGGGGGAGAGAAGTTGACCCCCGGAGGGGGTCGCAGGCCTTTTTGATCTCTGTGGTGGAAAGGTAACCGATCACGGGGATGCACAACGATGGAGCCCGCGAAAGCGGAATTTGAAGCGGTCACAGGGTGCCGCAGATCCGCGAAAGGGCTTCAATGTCGCAAAGAATGGCATGACCTCCCACGCCCCGGACAACCACGGTGGGCCGTCGGCAGCAGTGCCGACCAAGCGGCCTGTCCGCTATTCCCGAAGGGCGGGATAAGAGCCCCCCTGCCCGATTCTCGGGCAGGGGCTCTCAACACCAGGTATGCGGACAGGCGGCTGACAAAGGAGATGTGGTGGACTGTGACCGTTTCAGCAGATCTTCATGAGCCGCAGGGCCACGATGCCCATCTCGTAGAGAAGGTAGAGCGGCACGCCCATGAGGGCCATGTTGAACACGTCGGGAGTGGGAGTGAGCACGGCGGCGACGATGGCGATCACCAGCACGGCATAGCGCCGGTTGCGCTCGAAGGCGCTGCGGGGGCAGATGCCCACCTTGGCGAGGAAGACCATGAACAGGGGCAGCTCGAAAACAAGCCCGAACGCCAGGACGAAAATGGACACGAAATTCACGAAGTGGTCGATGGAGATGACCGGCCGCAGCTCCGTCGACTGGTAGCTCAGGAGGAATTTGGTCCCGAACGGCAGAGTGACCTGGTAGCAGAAAATGGCGCCGCCGTAAAAAAGCAGGCAGGTGAAGAGGGTGAACAGCAGCCGGCTTCCGGGGCCGAGCTTGAAAGGCCGGGCCATGATCCGCCAAAAGACCGACGCCAGGAGGGGAACGAGGAGGAAGAGCGTGGCGAAGAAGGCCAGCTTGATGTGGGCGACGAAAGGCTCGGCCACCCCGAAGAAAGCCAGGTCCTGGTCCAGGTGGTCCTGCAGGTGACGGAGGATGAAGGGGGAGAGAAAATAGAGAACGAGGGTGGTGCCCGCCAGGGCGATGGCCACCCGCAGGATGGATTTCCGAATCCCGGCGATGAGGAGGACGATCTTGGTCTGGTCCAACGAGGGCTCCACCAGCAGAATGAGATGGCTTCGGCTCTAGTCTACCGGTTACAGACAACAGTAACAATTTAGCCCAGGGACATAGGCAGCATCTTGACAGAATTTGCGGAAACCGCCTCGACCGGCCTGTATGACTCTCAGGCAAGAGCGGCCAGGGCCTCCCGGAGCCGCGCCATTCCCTTTTCGATGATGGCCATCGAGGTGGCGAAGGAGAACCTGATGAACGGGTCGCAGCCGAAGGCGATCCCGGGCACCGTCGCCAGCAGGGCCTCTTCAAGCAGGTAATCCGCCAGGGCCACCGAGCCGTCGATCACCCTTCCCTTCACCGATTTTCCATAATAAGCCGAAAAATTCGGGAAAACATAGAACGCCCCCTTGGGCACCACGCAGGTGACCCTGGGGATTCCGGTCAGCTCCCGGACGATGTAGTCCCGCCGGGGCAGGAAAGCCTTTTTCATCTCGACCGGGAAATCCTGGGGCCCGGCCGCTGCGGCGAGCGCCGCCTTCTGGGCCACCGACGAGGGGTTGGAGGTGCTCTGGCTCTGGATCTTGTTCATGGCGGCGATGATGTGCTTGGGACCGGCGGTGTAGCCGATGCGCCAGCCGGTCATGGCAAAGGACTTGGAGACGCCGTTGAGCACCAGGGTCCGCGCCTGGAGGGCGGGATCGATGTCGAGGATGTGCGGCAGCCCGCCATCGCCGTAGACGATGGTATCGTATATATCATCCGAGATGATGATCCAGTTCCTCTCCACGGCGAGCTGGGCCACCGCTTCGAGCGCCTGCCGGGAAAGCACGGAGCCGGTGGGATTGGAGGGGCTGTTGAGGATGATGCCCCGGGTGCGGTCGGTCACATAGTCCCGGAGGATGGCCGGATCGAGGTCGAAATTCCGCTCCTCGGCCAGGGGGACGAAGACCGGGGTGCCGCCCGCCAGCTGGATGATGGGCGGATAGGAGACCCAATAGGGCGTGGGAATGAGCACCTCGTCCCCGGGGTTGAAGAGCACCTGGGCCATGTTGTAGAGGCCGTGCTTGCCGCCGCAGGAAACCTGGATCTGGTCCGGCTCGTACTGCCAGCCCCGGTCTTCGGCATACCGCCGGCAGATGGCCTGCCGCAGCTCGAGAATCCCCGGCACCGGCGTGTAGCGGGTGAACCCGCCGTCGATCGCAGCCTTGCCCGCCTCCCGCACGTGGAGCGGGGTGTCGAAATCGGGCTCGCCGACGCTGAAGTTGAGGATGTCGGCGCCGCCCGCCTTCAACGCCTTGGCCTTGGCGTCCACCGCCAGGGTGGGGGAGGGTTTGATCTGTTTGATCCGCTCGGCCAGGGGAATCATCGGGGCTTCCATGTGTCGTTCCTGCTGTCTATGTTCGTTTTTTCAAGGGGAGCTCGGATTAACGCGTCCAACCATACCATATTGGATGGGGGAGGCAACCCGGAACCTGTTCCTGGAGAGGAATTGCGGTCAAGCGTAGTAGACTTCCTTCAGGAACAATCCCTTGGCCGGCATGGTGGGTCCGGCGGCCGACCGGTCCCGGATCTCGAAGAGATGGGCGAATGACTCCACCGAGCGCCTCCCCTGCCCCACCTCCACCAGGGTGCCCACGATGTTGCGCACCATGTGGCGGAGAAAGCCGTTGCCGCTGATCGAAACCTGCAGCTTTTCAGTCCCCCCGGGCACGTGGCAAAGGGCCGCCGCGTAGATTTCCCGCACCGCACCCAGACCGTTGCCGTTGGCGGGGTCCCGGGAGCCGGTCGCCTCGAAGCTCGAAAAATCGTGGCGCCCCACCAAAAGGTCGAGGCAGCGCCGTACCTCCTCCAGACACAGCGTATGGTCGAGATGGGTGCGATAGAGCCGCTCCGTCGGCAGCGGCACCTCCCCCATGGTCATCTCGTAGAGGTAGCATTTGCCGGTGGCGCTGAATCGGGCGTGAAAATCGGGGGGGGCTTCGGAAGCGTTCAGGATGCGGATGTCCTCCGGAAGGAGGCTGTTCAGCCCTCTGAAGAATCCGGAGCAAGGAATGGCGGAATTGGTCGCGAAATTGGCGACCATCCCCAGGGCGTGCACCCCGGCATCGGTGCGGCCGGCCCCGTGCAGGGTGACCGGACCGCCGGTCATGACGGCGATTTTCTCCTCCAGCACCCCCTGGACGGTGGGGAGGTCCTTCTGCCGCTGCCAACCGGCGTAGCCGGTGCCGTCGAAGGCCAGGAGCAGCCTGATGTTCCGCTCGCCGGTCATGGGAACAGCGGCACCACCTCCAGGCCGAGCCCCTCCTCCAGGCCGCAGACCAGGTTCATGTTCTGGACCGCCTGGCCGGCGGCGCCCTTCACCAGGTTGTCGATGGCGGCGAGGACCACGATCCGGCCGGTGCGCTCGTCGATTTTGCAGCCGATATCACAGCAGTTGCTCCCGCGGACATACTGGGTGGCCGGGTAGGTTCCCGCTGCGCACAGGCGGACGAAGGGCTCGTTCCGGTAGAAGTCGGCATAAAGGGACCCGACCTCCTGGGGGGTCGTCTTCCGGAGCAGCCGGGCATAGATGGTGCTCAGGATGCCCCGGGACATGGGCACCAGGTGCGGCGTGAAGGAGACGGTCACCGGCCGCCCGCACAGCCTGCCGATTTCCTGCTCGATCTCCGGGGTATGGCGGTGCTCCCCCACCTTGTAGGCGCGGAAGCCGTCGGCCACCTCGCAGTAGAGGGTGCCCACCTGGGCTCCGCGGCCGGCGCCGGAGGTGCCCGATTTGGAATCGATGATCAGGGTTTCGGGATCGACAAGCCCGGCCTTCAGCAGCGGCGCCAAACCGAGGAGAGCGCTGGTGGGATAGCAGCCCGGATTGGCCACCAGCCGGGCCTTCTGGATGGCCTCCCGGTGCAGCTCGGGAAGGCCGTAGACCGCCTCCGCCAGCACGTCCTTGGCGGTATGCGGCTGGTACCACTGCTCGTAGACCGCGGCGTCCCGGATCCGGAAGTCGGCGCTGAGGTCGACCACCTTTTTCCCGGCGGCCAAAAGCTGCGGCACGATGGCCATGGCGGTCTGGTGGGGAACGGCGGCGAAGAACAGGTCCGCCCGCGCGGCCAGCTCGGCAGCATCCAGGTTCTCGCAGGCGAGATCGACCCGGCCCTGCAGGCTGGGGAAGACCCGGCTGAGCGGCTGCCCGGCATACTGGCGGGAGGTGACCACGGTAAGCTCCACCTCCGGATGGCGGCAGAGGAGCCGCGCCAGCTCCGCCCCGGTGTAGCCCGAGGCGCCGATGATTCCGACCTGTATCATGGCTTATTCTCGTTTTTGTTTCGGCCGGCAACCCCGCGGTTGGTCAGGGCATACGGCGAAAAAAAGGGGAAGACGATAAAAATCGGCTTCCCCCAGGGTATCTCTTGCGGCACAACGACGGAGAACGAAAAACAGGAGCGGTGGCTATTACCGTTTGGAGAACTGGAAGCTCGCCCGCGCCGCCCGCTTGCCGTATTTCTTCCTCTCCTTCACCCGGGAGTCGCGGGTGAGCATGCCGGCTTTCTTGAGCGCGCTCCGCATTTCCGGGTCCACCTCGAGCAGGGCCTT
>JAJYKH010000420.1 GCA_021788685.1 Deltaproteobacteria bacterium
CCCAGTTCGTGGACCAGGAGGTGGTGGAGGACGGGAACCTGATCTCCAGCCGCGATCCCCACGACATCCCGGCCTTCATCGACGCCAGCCTCAAGAAGCTGGAGAAGGCGAAGGTGACGGCCTGATATCCGCAAACCCTACTCAAAGAGGTTCGCCATGGCTTTCAATCCTTTCCGTGAAAAAGGCATGCCCATCGACAAGCAGCTGGACATGAGCTGGTCCAAGATGAACGTCAAGCCGTACAACAAGAAGGAGGTGCATCCCTACACCCGCTGCCGGGTCATCCTCATGAACGGCATCGAGGTGGAGGGGGCGATGTTCACCCACCAGCTCGCCCGCCACAGCGACGATATCGAGCTGAAGCGCCAGCTGGCCGCCACCCGCCGCATCGAGCAGCGGCAGCAGAAAATGGTCAACTGGCTGTCGCCCGCCGATGAATCGGTGCTCGAAACCACCATCGGCTACGAGCAGGTGGCGGTGGACCTCACCGCCTACCTCGCCCGCACCGAGCCCGACCCGTATGTCAAGCAGGCGCTCGACTTCGCCCTGCTGGAGGATTTCGACCACCTCTACCGCTACGCCAACCTCATGGAGATGAGCGAAGGCAAGAAGGCGGACGCCGTCACCAGCCAGCTCACGGAGATTACCGTGGGCCGGCCGACCAAGCTCGAGCACCGCCACCCCTTCGACGACGTGCGCAACCATTACGACCGCACGAAGGCGGACCCGGTCACCCAGCTCCACGCCATGACTATCCTGGCGGGCGAGCAGCAGACCATGAGCTTCTACATGAACGTGGGCAACCAGGCGAAGGAGATGGTCGGCCGGGGGCTCTATCTCGAAATCGCCCAGATCGAGGAGCAGCACGTCACCCATTACGAGTCGCTCCTCGACCCGAACGCCAGCTGGCTTGAGATGCTGCTGCTCCACGAGTACAACGAGGTCTACCTCTATCACTCCTTCCTGCAGGAGGAGGAGCATCCTCAAATCAAAAAGATCTGGGAGCAGCACCTGGCCATGGAGCTGGAGCACCTCCGGATCGCGGGCGAGCTGCTGAAGCAGCACGAGAAACGGGACCCGGAGGAGCTGCTGCCCGCCGCCCTGCCCGAGCCCGTCCGCTTCCAGTCGAACATCGATTACGTGCGGGAGATCATGGAAACGCAGACCGACTGGAACGCCTACGAAACCGAGTTCCTGCCGCCCAACCGCTATCCCGCTGACGGCCGCTACGAGCGGTACCAGCAGTGGGTCAACGCCGGCGGCGCCCCGAGCGAGCAGGTCATCGAAGAGCACCGGCAGAAGCTCGGCCGGGAGTACCGTCAGGAGCTGCGGGGCGAGCATCCGGTGGAGAAGTACCGGGCCAGGGAAGCGGCCCATGTTTAGAGAGCGGTCAGCGCTCGGCATTCAGCCAGCAGCTTGATGCCGATCCTGCCATGCGGGAATGGGACCTCCGGCCCGGATTCCACCTCGGCCGCGGAGGCCCTTTCCGCAAATCGCCTTTGAAGAGGAAAAACCGTGAAAGCTCCTTCATTCGCTCCGGGATTGTCGATTCCCAACGCCACGCTCCAGGAAGCCGCGCCATGAGCGCGGGGCCTTTCTTCAGCACTTCCGGAGAAGGGCGGCGTGCGCCGACAGGCCGGCCCCGAAGGCGAGCAGGAGGCAGAAATCGCCGGGCTCCGCCCTGCCGGTGATCGCGTCCAGCACGAAGAGCACCGTGGGCGAGGAGAGATTGCCGAATTCGGCGAGCACGGACCGGGAGGGGGCAAGCTGCTCCGCGGCAAGCCCCAGCCGGCCGCCCAGGAGGTCGAGGATTCTGGCCCCGCCGGGATGGAGCGCCCAATGGGCGATATCACCGGGAGCGAGCCCCTGCCCGGCCAGGAGATCCCGGACCAGGGGGGGCACCGTCTCCCCGATGAGCCGGGGCAGCTCCGGCGACAGCTGGTTCACGAGCTGGCCGTCCCGGTGGACATAGCGGATCGCCTCCCGCAGCCGGGGCACCTGGCGGTTGGCGGCGGCAAGGAGCTGCCAGGCGGCAGGAGCCCCTCCCGCCACCAGTGCCGCCGCCCCGTCCCCGAAGAGGGCGTTCGAAAGGAGCAGCCCCGGCTCGTCGCCCATCTGGAACGTGGCGCTGCAGATCTCCACGGCCACGCTCGCCACCGGCCCGCCGGATTGCCCGACCAAGGCGCCGGCCAGCTGCAGGTTGGGCAGCGCCCCCCCACAGCCGCTCCCCGCCAGGTCGAAGGCGCGCACCTGCCCGGAGAGCTCCAGCTTTTCGATGAGGTACGAGGAAAGGCCGGGGCAGAGGTACCCCGTGCAGGTGTTCACCACCAGGGCGGCGACCTCCCGCCGGGAAACCCCGGCCCGGGCCAGGGCCCGATCCACGGCCTCCGAGGCCAGGGCCGTGGCGCTTGCCGCGAACCGGCCGATCCGCTGGTCCGGGGTTTCGGCGAGGAGAACCTCCGGCCCGGGGAGGGCGAAATGCCGCTTCCGGATGGAGGGGTGGGCCAGGAGCCGCCTCAGGTAGACCCGGTGCCGGGGGCTGAGCCCGGCGGCGTAATGCGCCTCCAGGAAGGCGAAAACCTCCGCCTGCCCCAGCACGCAGGCG
>JAJYKH010000421.1 GCA_021788685.1 Deltaproteobacteria bacterium
CCCGCTCCGCCCCGGCTCACCTTCGACAAACGGAGGCCACCATGGCGGAAGCCTACAGCGGATCGAACCAGTACCTCACCTTCAAGCTCGACGAGGAATTCTTCACGGTGAACGTGAACAGCGTCCGGGAGATCCTCGAGTACGTCAAAATCACGAGAATGCCGGACGCGCCGCCCTTCATGCGCGGAATCATCAACGTGCGGGGAAGCGTCATCCCGGTGACCGACCTGCGCATGAAGCTGGGCCTGTCCGAGACTGTGCCGAAGCCGACCACCCGGATCATCGTCCTCGAAGTGGAGAGGGAGGGCGGCAGCATGGTGATCGGCGCCCTGGCCGACGCGGTCAAGGAGGTCATCGAGCTTTCCCCGGACCAGATCGAGCCGCCGCCCGAGATCGGCACCCGCTGGAAGAAGGACTCCGTCACCGGGGTTGGCAAGTACAATGGCGAGTTCATCATGTGCCTCGACATCGGCCGGGTTTTTTCGCTCACCGAATTGACGACCCTGGAGAACGCCGGCGAAGAGGCGGCCTGAGATTTTTCTTGGATGGAGGAAGGAGATAGCCATCCGAAGGCGCGCCGCCAGGCAAGCGAGTCTCTGGACCATTCTCCACCAATGCTCCAGCGGTACAGACGAACTGATGGCAACGATGGAAACCATGACGCCCCATTGCGGCAGCTGGCCCGAGATGGCGTGGCCGGAGGCCGTGGAGGGACCAGAGCCCCCGCCGGGGAAGATTTCCGGCCGGGGGGACACGCTATCGGCGAAGGAATTCGCCCGGATCTCGTCGTTCATCCATGAGAGCTCCGGCATCAAGCTGCCGCCGACGAAAAAGCTCATGGTGGAAAGCAGGCTCCGCCGCCGGGTCAGGCATACCGGCTTTTCCTGCCTGGAAGAGTACCTCGGCCATGCCTTCGGTCCGGAGGGGAAGAGCGAGCTCGTCCACCTGGTGGACGCCATCACCACCAACCGGACGGAATTCTTCCGGGAGCCGTCCCACTTCGACCTGCTGACCGGAAAGGTCCTCCCCGAGCTGCTGCGGGGCGGTCAGCAGCCGTTGAAGCTGTGGAGCGCCGCCTGCTCGACCGGCGAGGAGCCCTACACGCTGGCCATGGTGCTGAGCGAGTTTGCGGCGGAGGGCGGGGAGCTGCGCTTCGAGATTCTGGCGAGCGACCTCAGCACCCGGGTGTTGCAGCGGGCCCGGCAGGCGGTCTACCGGGAAGAGCAGGCCGCGGCCATTCCCCTGCGGCTCCGGAAAAAGTACCTGCTGCGGAGCAGCGATCCCTCGCTCGGGCTGGTGCAGGTCAGTGAGCAGCTCCGGCGGCGGGTGGCCTTCCGGCGCCTCAACCTGATGGAAGACGAGCTCGCGGCCGGGGAACGGTTCCATGTCATCTTTTGCCGGAACGTCCTGATCTACTTCGCCAAGGAAGACCAGAAAAAGGTCATGTGCCGTCTCCACCAGTATCTTGTCCCCGGCGGGTTCCTGTTCATCGGCCATTCGGAAAGCATGGCGGGCCTGGGCACGCCCCTGTCCGCATACGCGTCCGCCGTGTACCGGCGGGCCGGCGAGAACGGCGTCCCCATGGAACGGCCCATTCCGAGGCACAATTGATGGTCTCGCAAGAACCGTTTTTAAAACCACGAAGCGCGCAACGAGAAAATGGAGAAAATAAGCCTTTTTCCTTCTTGTCCTTCGTGCTTCGTGGTGATTTCCGGCTTTTTGCGGCGCCATCAACATTTGCAGGGAGCGACATGTTGACCTTGCTCTTCGATACCCGGACGTGGAGGAAACCGGGCTGGGGCCGCCGCGCAAGACTCCGGCAACCGCCCTCCCGCCGCAGGATGGCAGAGGCGGCAGCGGCCCTGCTGGAGCTGGCCGCCGTTCTCGACCGTTTGGCCCATGACTCCGAAGAAGAGTTCATCACCATGGGCAGCGGCCTGCAGAGGACCCAGGCGGAGGCCGCCTCCCTGCATCGGCGCGTCGCCGCGAACATCGGGCTGTTCAGGCCGGACCAGGGAGAGACCGTTCTGGCCGCGGTCGGGCAGGCGGTCACGGCGGGCCGGGAATCGGCGGAAGCGCTTCTGGCGGGGGTCGAGCGCAAGCGCGCCGCCCTGCTGAGGATCACCGGCCTCCTGGAGGGGATCGCCGCCGGGTGCGAAGGGCTTCTCAAGAGCAGCACCTTCCTTCGCGCCCTTGGCGTTAACGCGGCCATCGAAATCTCGCAGTCGGAGGAGGCCCTGGCGGAGCTCTCCACCGTGGCCGGCGAGACCTCGGCCCTGTCCGGAAGGATGCGGTCCATTGCCGAAAACCTCGCCTCCCGGTCCCAGGCCGGCCGCTCGGCCCTTGTCCGGCTCCACCGGGGCACTGCGGACAACGTACGGCCGCTGGCCGGGCTCGCCGCCAAGGCGGGACAGGTCGCCGAAGAAGCCCTGCGGAAATGCGCGGCCCTGGTCGAGGCGTCCGTCGCGGCCCTGGAGCGGGCGGCCGCGCTCTCCCGGGAGATCGACGCGGGAATCGGAACGGTCATCGTGGGCATCCAGTTGGGGCGCCTGCGCGGTCGCCTCGCCGAGCGGCGTCTCAGCCTCGACGTGACGCCCG
>JAJYKH010000422.1 GCA_021788685.1 Deltaproteobacteria bacterium
CCGCCAGCGCTTGCTGCCCAGCAAGCTGGATAAGTCCCTCTAAGCCCTTCGGGCAAGAGGGACTAAATCTCGGCACCTGTGACCGATTACCCAATCTCCCTTGAACATGAGACCCTTGATGGATTTTGCGTTTGCCGAGTCATCACTACTAAGGAAACAGCTAAGGAAACAGCATGGCCTTTGATATCAGCAAACTGCAGCGCTACGCCTTCAGCGCCAGCGGCCTGATCTTCGATCCCGAAAGCGGCTCCATCTTCACCACCAATCAGATGGGGCTGAGCATCCTGGCCGATCTGAAAGCCGGCCTCAACCTGGAGCAGATCAAGGAGCGGCTGGCCGCGGAGTACGAGGTGCCGGCAGCGGCGGTCCTCGACCGGGACGTGGGCGACTTCGTCAGCCAGCTCCTCGCCCTGGACATCGTGCAGGAAAAAGAATGATGAGCCTGGCGGTGAGCGGGCTTGCCGCGGTGGACAACCCGGCGCCGGGGGTGGCGGTGATCCGCTGTCTCCGGGAAGAGGGGTTCGCCGGCACCATCATCGGCCTGGCCTACGACGTGCTCGAACCCGGAATCCTGAACCGGGAGATCGTGGACGCCGCCTACCTGCTGCCCTATCCCAAGGCGGGCAAGGAGCCGCTCTGGGAACGGCTGCTTCACATCCACGAGCGCCATCGCCTCGCCGCGATCATTCCCTGCCTGGATTCGGAGCTGACCAACTTTATCGGGCTGCGACGCGAGATGGCCACCCGGTCCATCGCCTGCATCCTGCCCACCTCGGCGCAGCTGAAGGCGATTTCCAAAAGCCGGCTGGCCGCGCAGCTCGCCTCTCTGGGCGTTGCCACCCCCGAAACCCGCTTTGCCTCAGGGCCGGGAGATGTGCGCCGGATCCTGGAGGAGATGGCCCTGCCGGTTTTCATCAAAGGCCCTTTTTACGAGGCCTACAAAGCCCATTCCGTCGGGGAGGGGGTGCATCTCGCGGCCGTGGTCGCCGGCCGCTGGGGCTATCCGGTCATCGTCCAGCAAGGGGTGGACGGCGAGGAGATCAACGCGGCGCTGGTGAGCGATGGAGAGGGGGGATGCGCGGCAATCTGCATGAAAAAACTGGTGATCACCGGCAAGGGCAAGGGGTGGACCGGGGTGAGCATCCGCAACGAGGGGCTGCTGGCCATCGCCCGCACCATCAGCGCCGGGACCGGCTGGCGCGGCCCCATGGAAATCGAAGCGGTGGAGGGACGGGACGGCGCCATCTCGGTGATCGAGATCAACCCCCGGTTCCCGGCCTGGATCTACCTGAGCAAGGCGGCGGGGCTCAACCTGCCCCATCTCCTGCTGCAGATGATCCAGGGGCAACCCCTCCCGGCCGGCGGCGAGTACCGGACCGGGGTGGTCTTCTCCAACTTCACCACCAACATCATCACCGAGATCGCCACCATCGAGGGGCTGTTCACCGCCGGGGAGGTCCATTATGAAAAAGAAGTATGAAAAACCGGTGATCAAGCGGTACCAGCCCGGCATCGCCGACAAGTTCGCCCCGGTCGCCGCCGTGAAGACGATGCCGGCCATCGAGGGCCGGCCGGTGGCCGATCTGCTCCAGGCCTACGGCTCGCCGCTCTTCGTCTATTCCGAGCGCCAGGTGCGGCGCGCCCATCAGCGGCTGCTCGACGCCTTTTCCATGCGCTACCCCCGGGTCCAGACCGCCTGGAGCTACAAGACCAACTACCTGCGGGCCATCTGCCGGCTCTACCAACGGCTGGGCTCCTGGGCGGAGGTGGTCTCGCCCATGGAGTACGAGATGGCCCGCAAGCTGGGGGTGCGGCCGGAGCAGATCGTGTTCAACGGGCCGTACAAGCCGTATGAAGCCCTGAAACAGGCGGTGCTCGACGGGGCGATGGTCAACGCCGACAGCCTCGACGAGCTGCGCGACCTGGAGCGGGTCGCCGACGAGACCGGGGCGCCGGTGGCGGCGGGCATCCGGCTCAACATGGCCCTGGAGGGGGGCTTCATGTCGTGGGACCGCTTCGGGGTCAACCTCGACTCGGAGCAGGCCCTGCACGCCGCCAAGATGATGGCGGCCAAGGGGAAGGTGCGGCTCCGGGGCCTCCATTCCCACATCGGCACCTTCATGCTCGACGTGGACCACTACCGGACCCAGGTGCGGAAGCTCGTGGCCTTTGCCCTGGAGCTCAAGGAAAGGCTGGGGTTCACGATCGAGTACATCGACGTGGGCGGCGGCTTCGCCTCGGACATCGACCTGAAGGGCTCCTACCTGCGGACCTCGGAAGTCATCCCCCATTTCGAGGAATATGCCGAGGCCATCTGCGCGCCCCTGCTCGACGCCTTCGCCCCGGGCGAGCTGCCCCTGCTCATCCTGGAGTCGGGGCGGGCCCTCATCGACGAGGCCGGCTCGCTGCTCGCCACCGTGATCGCCACCCGCCGGCTGGGGAGCGGCCAGCGCGCCCTGGTGCTCGATGCCGGGGTCAACCTGGTGTTCACCGCCTTCTGGTACAACCACGAGATCCTTCCCGCTGTGGACAAGGGCTTTCCCCTGGAAGACCATGCGGTTTTCGGCCCGCTCTGCATGCAGATCGACGTGCTGCGG